>CBFDEE010000001.1:0-28751 GCA_965603745.1 uncultured Bacteroides sp.
TTCATGCGAGCCCCGTTCATGCGAGCCCCGTTCATGCGAGCCCCGTTCATTTCAGACAAGTCCAGGCGAGTTCATCCAGGATACCCTGCCCATGCAGCCAGTCCTTGACATTCGATTCGTTCGTTCCTTTATCGGGATGTTACCGGTTTTTAGGCAGGAAACTCCTTCTTTTTTTCCGGTGGGGAACTGCTCCGTGCACGCTGGCACCGGTCCAGTTAAGTCCGGTATTTCTCTCCCTGTACTGTGCTTTGACACCGGCCCTCCCGGTTTTGTCACCCTTTTCTATAGCCTCATTCTTCAGTTTTTCCTGGACATCCTTGTCCCGCTTCTGTGATTCAATGAATTCCCGGAATTTCCTCTGTTCAGCACGGTTCTTCAGAATACCGGCTGCCAGGAACACAAGGATGCCTGCGATGGAAAGCGGAAGAGCGGCCCTGAATGAAGGCAGATCCATAAGGTATCCAATGGCTGCCCAGAAGATCAGTCCCACAGCAATAATCCCTGTTATGCCAAAAAGCCTCTTCATCCTACTTGTCCTTATATGTTTTCCATATTTCCGAGCATCTTGCTGACTCAGCCTCCTTCAGGATCGTAAAGCCCAGTTCGATTGCCCTGTGAAAATCCTCACATGCCTTCTCCTTCTCTCCGAGTTCATAGAGGGCGAGTCCCCTAAGAAAATAAGCGTTCTTTGCTTTGTTATCCAGTTCGATTGCCCTGCTGCAATCTTCAACGGCTCCTTTCATGTCAGCAGGAAACCTGGAGCCCGCCCGGTTAATCAGGGCCCTGGCATTGTCAGGGTCGTATTCAAGGTACTTATCAAAATCCTTTCCTGCCTCGTAAGATTTACCAATGGCAAGATACAACCTTCCCCTGGAAAGATATGCCTCCGAAGAGGAGGGATCGGCGTTGATATGTTCGCTCAGCCGGGCAATGAGTTCTTCATGCCCGGGTCTCACCCAGAATCCCATGGTTGCTTTTATCCTGCCCCCGCAATTATCCTCAATCAGGTCGAAGGAGACGTAGTAATCATTGATATAAATCCTGTATATGCCAGGTTCCGGGCATGTAACGCCTTCTTTATCAACAAATTCAATCCTGTCCTTCTCCAGGGTATAGGCTGATACGATTTCGATGGTATTGTCATTGCCCAGATCCCCTTCCACTGTACCGTCGGAATTAAAGTTCAGGCTTACCGGTCCCGCAGGACCAAATCTTATCCATTGTCCTTCGATCCCGTCCCGGGTACCGGGACTGTTATTTTCCTGACAATGCAGGGAAGTTAGGGATAGGCATTGAAGGGACAGCAGAATGATCAATACGGTTTTCATAATCGTTGGTTTTAATTATCTGTAAGATAATGAAGTTGATATACTGTTTTATTCGGTACCCTGAGCTGAATGGAATCAATACCCGGGGTCTTACTGAAGTATTCCCTGGCATCGCATGAGTCGGGTTCTATCCCGTAATACAGGTAACCTTTGTATGCATAGGATGGCATGGTGATCTCATACAGGTCTTTCCCGGTTTTTTTCAGGGGAAGGGTAATGGGTTTATCCGGGAACCGGTCGTAAAACATTGAAATATACAGTTTCCCCGGCACCAGTTGCTCACCTGGGGAAAGCTGCAGCGTGATTTCATACAGCTTCGGTTTTCCTCCGGGCAGTTTGCTACGGAAAGGGGAATGAATAAAGACGATCATCAGGCATCCGATCATCAGGCTGAGGATCAGGGTATTTTTCATGGCCCGGGTTACCAGCAGGAAAATCAGGGCCAGCACACTGAAACCAAGGATAAACGCAATCAGGAAAAACAGGTAGGCCTGAACCTGACGGTAAAGAGGGAAAGAGGCGACACTAAGGCCCGCCAGGAATAGATTGAACAGACTGAGCGTAAAAAAAGACCTGTTATTTCTGAGTTCTTTTTTATCAACAGCAGACCTGTATTCCCGTACATAGTAAATCAGGCATACAATCGAGAAAAAGAACCAGGCGAAAACTGTAAGGTCTACCCCGTGTCCTCTTGTGCTGATGCCATAATTGCGGTTCAGAAAGATTAACAGTATCCCTGTAATGGTTCCGGCAAAGCTCAGGAAACTTAAAAGGGACAACAACATGTTGATCTTGCGAACAAACCTTTTACGCAGAAAATCTATGGAGATTCTAAGGTATACGAGTCCGAGGATAAAAAATGAAACCAGCCCGATCCAGGCACCCGCTCCCTGCAGGTTTACAGTCCAGCCTGCCGCGAAGACCAGAACGGCCAGGATCAGGAGCTTTTTAATACCGACATACCTGTGGTTCAGGAATTGCTGCACCTCCCGGTGTGCTTCTTTTATCTCTGAACCTCCGGATCCCCCTGCAATACGGCGGTATGATTCTTCAAACGGCAAGCCTTTATTCATAAGGGATTCGACATCACAGCATACATGATCGACCCATTCTTCGAAAAGAAAAGACCGCGATTCTTTACGGTTTCTCAGGTCGTTCCGGATCTGGTCAATCTGATCTTTGTTCAGGCAGGCCATGCTTTCTATTTCTTAATAAGCGTTTGCATCAGGTCAAGGTATTCACCGAACTCCCCCCTCAACGATTCTGCTTCCTTCCTCCCTGCATCTGTAAGCCGGTAATACTTGCGGATCCGGTTTTTTACGTTTTCCGTTTCGGTTATCAGCATTCCTTCCGCTTCCAGTTTATGCAGTGCCGGGTACAGAGCGGCAAAGGTAAGCCGTATCCTGCCGAGGGACTTTTCCTCAAGCACGCGTGTGATCTCATAGCCGTACATCCTGGGTTCCTTCCGAAGCAGGTTCATTACCAGGTATTTTAATGTACCTTTTATGAGTTCACGGCTGATCATGGTACAAGTATATATAAATTATTTGAATATACAAAGAAATTATATATATAAATTAATTAGGCTTGCAGCCTGGACGCCGGAATCCCTTTTTCCGGCAACTGTACTTCCAGAAATCACATACAGAAAATGTATTATTCTTCCAGGGCATATTTAAGGGCCGCACGTGCAAGTATCCTTGTGGAGTCGAGCACAGGCAGGGGAGATTCTTCCGGAAGTATGATAAGGGGCAGTTCTGTACATCCCAGGACAACGGAATCGCAGCCCTTATCTGCAAGTATCCTGATCTGGGTATGCAGGTATTTTTTTGATTCCTCACGGATTTCTCCATAAACCAGTTCATAGAAAATAATGCTGTCGATCTTTTCCCTGATTGCCCTGGTGGGAATGCTGTGCTTAAGCTTCGCAGATTTGAATGCTTCTGCATATACCGGCCCCGTCATAAGGTATTTTGTCCCCAGTACGGCAGGTTTTCTGAATCCACGGTCCACTGCCTCACCGGCCACTTCACGGGCAATATGAAGCCATGGGAGGGAAGATTCCTTCTCAACCTCAGCGAATGCCTGGTGGATGGTATTGTCAGGACAGATAAGGAAATCCGCACCGG
Organism: uncultured Bacteroides sp.; assembly: GCA_965603745.1. Classification (GTDB taxonomy): domain Bacteria; phylum Bacteroidota; class Bacteroidia; order Bacteroidales; family SM23-62; genus SM23-62. The sequence continues at coordinate 3,458 of CBFDEE010000001.1, forward strand.
CTGATTCCAGCTTCCCTGCAGAGGAGCGCATCAGCCTGGCAACACCTTCCCAGCGGCCCTTGTATATGTATTCCATATACCTGCTGAGAGGATGGGTATGCATGCTGACTTCCGGGTGGGCATGTTCACCCAGGAATTCCGCTCCCTCTTTGCAAATGGTCTGGTAACAAAGTGCGGCTCCTTCGGCACTGCATCCTACAATTCCGATATGCTTCGCCATAAAGTAAAGTTATGTAAAATAATCCCAGTTGTCTCAGAAAGTCCGGTATAAGTAAAAAGAAAAGGCTGCCTCCCCGGGAGACAGCCTTATACACTATTATAATGAAAAGATTTACTTCTTTTTCTTCTTTTTTGTCTCCGTTGCTTCTGCTTTCTCCCCTGCTTCCTTTTCCTCCTCAACTTCAATCCTTACCTTCTTCTTAATTACTTTAACGTCCTCATCACCTTTCTTGATGATATAAACCTCCACATTTTCATCTTCTCCCTCGTTGGTCCATTCGAAATCTTCATCGCCTTCCACGATTACCTTGATCTTTTGCTCCTTCGCCTTGCAATCACCGTCATCGCTGTGAATAATGACCTTGTGCTCAGTAGTCTCATCGCCTTTTGATTTCATGATATGCACAACTTCGCCATCTTCTTCGGATTCGATAAAAACCATTTCATGATGTTCTCCATGAAGATCATCATCCATGTGCAGTTCATGTTCATTCTCAAGCTCTTTTACCGTGATTTTTCCGTTCTTTTTCTTGATCACGAGGATTTTGGCATCTCCATGCGCTTCCCTGATGGAATCGATATTAATGTCAGACATCATGTGCTTGCTGTGCAGGCATTCATCATCATCGCCTCCGATCCATACCATCTTCTTGTCACCGCTGTGGCTGACATATACATCATGGCTCATATGCTTTGCATGCATATCGCCTCCTGCCAGATGTTCGATCATTTTTTTTATCATCTCGGGATCCTGTCCCCCATCGAGTTCAAAAGTAGTGTCGGTACTCACCTCCCCGCCCTCGGTTATGGTGATGTGCACCTTTGAGGATTTTTCCTCCTGTGCCGAGGTATGCTGAATACCCGGAAGCAGGGCCAGGAAAAGTGCAGGGAACAGATAAAGTAAGGTCTTTTTCATAATAGTCATTTTAAGTTATACTGGACATGCACAAATCTAAGATCAATTTGATATAAAGAGACTTAATGAATGTTAAAGATTGTTAAAAGACAGGCCCGGAGTCCCCCGCAGAATTATCTTTGTATGCAAATGAGCCGCAGGATCCTCTGGATAATATCAATTTTCATGGCGGTTGCCATGGTATTCCTGATCATCGTACAGACGTACTGGATCAATAATGCCTACAGGCTGAAGGAAAAACAGTTCAGTCAGGTGGTGAACCAGACTCTGTACCAAACCGTTCAGGAAATCCAGGAGCGGGAAGCCATGTGGCATATCATGGATGAGGCAGAGATACTCGACTCTACCTGGGAGGAAGCCTACTTTGACCTGGACAACGGCGGCATGGCTTATTATGAGGAGTACAATCTGGATATCAATGCACATATCCAGTCTGATGGAAACCTGGACCAGTCCGTCTACATTTATCAGAGGTCCATCCCTGGAAGCCAGAAGCATGAACTTACCATCATTGCCGATGATTCTATTATCCATATGGACAACCACGACGGACATGCCTATTTTGATTCAAGCAACCTGGGCAAGGTCAGCATTGTTCACCCCCGGCAGCTCAAATCCAGTATTGAGAAGAAGATGGCTGAAAACCGGGTTTTTATTGATCGCATGATGGACAGGATGGTATCGATCAATGCTCCGATCGAAAAGAGAGTCCGTCCGGAAGTGCTCGATCATGTCCTGCGCAGCCATCTGGTCCATAGCGGGATAGATCTTGATTTTGAATATGCCGTGCTGAGAGAGAATATGAGCGTGGCATTTACCAGTGAGAATTACAAGAATGATGAGGAAAGTGAGTACTACCATACCAGCCTGTTTCCCCAGGACCTTTTTTCACGTCCGGGCTATCTTTCGGTTTACTTTCCGCATCGCACCAGTTTTCTGCTGAGATCTCTTGGTTTTATGGGAATTTCCTCGATGATCCTGACCATCGTAGTGATCCTGGGATTTTCTCTTACCATATTTATTATTTTCAGGCAGAAAAGATTGTCCGAGATCAAAAATGATTTTGTAAGCAACATGACCCATGAATTGAAGACCCCGATCTCAACAATCTCTCTCGCTTCCCAGATGCTGAACGATGATAGTATACCGGAAGATTCAAAAAACCTGAATAACATATCAAGGATCATCGGCGACGAGAGCAAACGGCTCGGTTACCAGGTTGAGAAGGTACTTCAGATGGCCGTATTTGACCGTGGAAGGATCCGGCTGAAAAGGAAAAAAACCGATATCAACGACCTTGTCCGGAATGTTATTACGAACTTTGACCTGCAGGTGAAGAAAAGGGAAGGTTCGATAACCGGGGAATTGGATGCTGAAGAAATCCTTCTAAATGTTGACCCGGTACATTTCACCAATGTTGTCTCGAACCTGGTGGATAATGCGATTAAGTATTCGAAGGATGCACCCGAGATCCGGATACAGACCCTGAACCGGAGCGGAAACCTTCTAATAAAGATTTCTGACCGGGGAATAGGAATTAAAAAAGAAGACCAGCGGAGGATTTTCGAGAAGTTCTACCGGGTGCCGACAGGCAATGTTCACAATGTGAAAGGATTTGGCCTGGGACTCAGTTACGTGAAAAAGATCGTTGAGGAGCACCGGGGCAGCGTAAGTCTGAAAAGCGAAATAAACAAAGGAACCGAATTTGAGATATCCATTCCCTTAAACCACAAATAAAACCCGTTCATGAGCGAAGAAAAGACCAGAATAATGCTGGCGGAGGATGATGAAAACCTGGGCTCCCTGCTCAGGGAATATCTCCAGGCAAAATCCTACGATACTCACTGGCTTACTGACGGGGAGAAAGCCTATAACAGTTTTAAGAAGAACAAGTATGATATCTGCATTCTTGATATCATGATGCCTGTAAAGGACGGATTCACCCTGGCCAGGGAGATCAGGATAATCGATCCCGAAGTCCCGGTTATATTTCTGACAGCAAAATCGATGAAAGACGATGTGCTGGAGGGATTCTCCATAGGCGCCGACGACTATATCACCAAGCCGTTCAGCATGGAAGAGCTGTTATTTCGGATCGAGGCAATATTACGCCGGACCCGGGGAAAAGGAATCCAGAGTAAGCAGGCGGTATTCGAGATAGGCCAATTTCATTTCGATGCCAACAAGCAGGTCCTTACTCTTGGCGATGAAACACAGAAGCTCACTACAAAGGAGAGCGAACTTTTAAAATTACTGTGCAACAATGCCAACAACGTCCTTGAGAGGAATTTTGCACTGAAAACGATATGGGTGGATGACAATTATTTCAACGCCCGCAGTATGGATGTTTACATCACCAAGCTGAGGAAATACCTTAAGGGGGATCCTTCAGTCGAGATCATGAACATTCACGGTAAGGGATATAAGCTGATTATGTAAAGACAGGCTCACAGCATGAGCTTTTTTCTTGATTTCAGGGAATCAGGTTCGATTCGGACTGCCAGCGCAATACCCTCCAGGGCTCTCAGTTTTCTGACCATCTTTTCAAGGTAATCCTTTTCCAGTTCACCGCTGATCTGCAGAATGTAATCAAGATTGGTCATTTCTTCGAGCAGGTAACCGTTCTCGCATTTGTTCGATATCAGGCGGAAAAACAGCAGTGTATCCTCATCAGAATACTGAAACTGATGAAAGGCCTGAAGATCATCCAGTTTCTTATGGTATATCTCCAGATCCTCTTTTCTTGTAAGCCGGAATTTAAAGGCATTATTCAACATCCAGCTCATACGGTAATCATTCTCGGGTGAGGAAATACCGATAAGTCTGAAATCACAGGTTTCTTTTTCTTTCAGTGTATGGATCCTTTTTGGCATATCGGGTACGGTTCGTCGTCGGATCTTACTCAGCCAGGTGTACGAGGGCTTCTTCTGCAGCTTTTTGTTCTGCATCCTTCTTGGAATGCCCCGTACCTGTCCCCAGTTCCTGGTCCACAAGCATAACCTGTGTTGAGAAAAAGGTCTCGTGTGAATCAGGCTTTGTTTCTTCCTGGCTGATGAAACTTATCTCCTGTTTGTTCTTCTGTGCCCATTCAATGATCCGGCTTTTAAAGTCCGATTCCTTCCGGGCCAGCCTGTCAACATCCAGGTGCCTTTCCATGATCCTTCCGCACACAAATCTTTTCGTGCGCCGGTACCCTTTATCAAGGTAAATAGCGCCGATAAGTGCTTCGAAAGCATTACCCAGAAGGTTTATCCGGGTCTGCTGGGAATTGGTGTTGGATACCAGGAAGGAGGCGATGCCCAGATTATAGGCCAGCTTGTTCAGTTGTTTGCGTTTTACGATTTTAGAGCGGAGTTGTGTAAGAAATCCCTCATCCTGCTGGGGGAAATGTGCATACAGGTAATCGGCGATGATTGCGTCGAGGATCGCATCTCCCAGGTATTCAAGACGCTCATTGTTGATGAGATGCCCGTCTTTGCATATAGTGGAAGCCGATCTGTGGATGAATGCAATCTCATAAAGCTTCCTGTTTCCCGGCAGGAACCCAAGTATTTTAGCCAGGGAGAAATAGAAGCTTCTGCTTTTTGAGAAAAGTACTTTAACTAACTGGTATAGTGAACTGATCACGAAAATCAGGAAATTTCCTTAAAAATAACAGATGTGTTATGTCCCCCGAAACCAAATGTGTTGCTCAGTGCAACATTGATCTCTCTCTCCTGTGCCTTGTTCAGGGTGAAATTCAGATTATTGTCAAGCTCCGGGTCAGGCGTGGAGTGATTAATGGTCGGGGGTGCTGTATTATTCCGGATTGCCAGGATGGCAGCAATGGATTCAATTGCTCCCGCGGCTCCCAGGAGGTGTCCCGTCATGGATTTGGTGGAGCTGATGTTCATCTCGTATGCATGGTCACCGAATACATCCTTGATGGCTTTTGCTTCAGAGATGTCACCCAGGGGGGTTGCTGTACCGTGGACATTGATGTAATCAACTTCCCCGGGATCCATTTTCGCATCCTTCAGGGCATTTCTCATCACCAGCGATGCACCTATTCCATCGGGATGCGGAGCCGTCAGGTGGTATGCATCTGCTGACATGCCACAGCCGACAAGTTCTGCATAGATCCGGGCACCCCGCTTAACAGCATGCTCATATTCCTCCAGGACAAGCGTGCCGGCTCCTTCTCCCATGACGAATCCGTCCCTGGTCTTATCGAAGGGCCTGGAAGCCGTTTTATATTCGTCGTTATTGGTGGACATGGCCTGCATGGAGTTGAAACCGGCAAAACCGCTTTCAATGATGGTAGCCTCTGACCCGCCGGCTATGAACATATCGGCGTAACCGATACGTATATAAGTAAATGCATCAATAATTGCGTTGGTCGATGAAGCACATGCTGATACTGTTGCGAAATTCGGACCGCGAAAACCGTATTTCATGGAAACATGGCCGGCGGTTATGTCCGCAATCAATTTTGGGATGAAGAAAGGACTGAATCGCGGCGTTCCGTCGCCCCTGAAATAGTCCAACAATTCGTTCTGGTAAGTGGTCATACCCCCGATCCCGGATGTATAAATGACTCCCACCCTGTCTTTGTCAACGCTGTCAAGATCAACGGATGAATCCTTGATAGCTTCTTCGACGGTTATCAGGGCGTACTGTGCGAAAGGATCCAGCTTTCTCAGCTCTTTCCTGTCAAAATGTACTGTGGGATCGAAGTTTTTTAATTCGCAGGCAAATTTGGTCTTGTGCTTTTCAGCATCAAAATGGGTAATCCAGTCGGAACTACTCACCCCGTTTTTCAGCCCGTCCCAAAACTCCTGCTGGTTGTTGCCAATAGGAGTCAGGGCACCAAGTCCGGTTACAACTACCCTTCTCAGCTCCATACCTGCGAAAAATTGGTATTATTTATTTAGCGTTTTCTTCTATGTATTTGGTGGCCTCACCTACGGTGGCAATGGTCTCGGCCTGGTCATCGGGGATTCCGATATTGAATTCTTTTTCAAATTCCATGATCAGCTCAACCGTGTCAAGGGAATCAGCTCCCAGATCATTTGTGAAGCTAGCTTCGGGAGTAACCTCATTTTCATCAACGCCTAACTTATCAACGATGATTGCTTTAACTCTGGATGCAATGTCGGACATAGTTCTAAGTTTTAATTAATACTTAAGTTTAGTTTTAAAAATGATGGAGCAAAGAAATGTATTTCTGCCTTAAAAACAAATTAAAAAAACCTTTTAACGAAGTGAAAATATAATAAATTCGCCATAATAAATCATAAAAATTTGTGAAAAGATTCTATTTTGATTTTATCCTGAATTATTACATATTACTGAAAACCAATGAGAAAGAAACGGATAGCGATTTTTGCTTCGGGTTCCGGCACTAATGCTGCCAGGATCATGTCCCACTTCAAGGACAAAAATACGGCCGAAGTGGCCATTATTCTCAGCAACAAACCCGATGCAAAAGTGCTTGAAAGGGCTGCCGCTTTCGGAGTCAGGACCAGGATTTTCGACCGGGACACATTTTATGAAAGCACTGAAATTCAGGATATTCTTACGGAACTCAGGATCGACCTTATTGTGCTGGCCGGATTTCTCTGGCTGGTTCCTGCAGATCTGATCCGTGCATTTCCCAACCGGATGATAAATATCCATCCTGCCCTGCTGCCGAAGTACGGAGGCAAGGGTATGTATGGACGGCATGTACATGAGGCTGTGATCGCGAACGGGGACAGGGAATCAGGGATCAGTATTCATTTTGTTAATGAGGTATACGATGATGGCAGGATCATTCTTCAGGCAAAATGCCCCGTAAAACCGGAAGATACGCCGGAATCACTGGCAGCACGGATCCATGAACTTGAATACGAGCATTATCCTCTCGTGGTTGAAGACATTCTCGGGCAGATGGACTGATTGGAATCCCTCCCTGGATGGAGGGTAGAATTCCTCCTCCTTTAACTGCAGGCTGATGGCAGTATTTCCTTCTGTTTCAGCGGGTGGCTTCTGCGAAAGATGATTCCGGCGGATTCTCAAATCCTGACGAATCAGGCATGGGGATCGCATCCAGCGTTTTTCTGGCAAGAAGCAGGAGGGAATCATAGGCCGGGCGGTTCTCTTCTTTTACCGGCTTGACCGGTGGTGCTTTAACCTTCAGGGGATCTATCGGGTAGCCGTTTTTATAAAACCTGAAATCCAGGTGCGGACCGGTTGATAATCCGGTACTTCCCACATACCCGATAATATCTCCCTGTTTAACGTAACTCCCGTTCTTGACACCCTTCCCGTACCGGCTAAGGTGAAGGTATGCAGTGGCATACACAGAATTGTGCTGTATTTTTAACCAGTTACCGTTGCCTTTGGAATACCCTGTTTTTATGATCTTCCCGTCCCCGACCGCATGAACGGGAGTACCTATGGGTGCGGCATAATCAACGCCAAGATGTGGCCTGCGGTATTTCAGGATAGGGTGCATGCGGCTGTGCGAGTACCGGGAACTGATCCTTGAGAATCGGAGAGGAGCTTTCAGGAAGGCTTTCCTGAGACTGTTCCCTTCCTGGTCATAGAAAGATTCGACACTGTCCTGCACGAACGGCACTGCATAAAATTCTTCATTGGCATGATAGAAAACCGCCCCGAGTATTTTCCCGAGGCCGATATAATTAGTGTCAACGAATTGTTCCTCGTAAGATACCTTAAAACCATCCCCTTCCTTGAGTCCGAAAAAATCAATGCTCCAGGCATAGATTTCTGATAATTCGAAGGCAAGCATGGGATCCAGGCCGTTATCCACCATCGTATTCCATAGCGATGAGGTAATTATACCGGATGTCTCCCTGGTCTGAAGGCGGACCTCTTTTTCCTGCCTGCTTACAACAATGCTGTCTACAAGACTGAACATAATATAATCGACCTGAGTATGTTCATATACAAAGTGGACTACCCGGTGCATCGTATCCTTTGAGCAGAATACCTTGTAAGGATTTCCCATCCGTATTTTTCTGAGGTCAAAGATCCCGGATGAAGCCAGCATAAGCCTGTAGACCGAATCATGTGAGACACCGTAGCTGTTCAGAATTGTTCCGAGCGTCTGGTCCCTCTTTACCTTACCGTTAATTATATAAAAGGAGTCTACAGCAAGCCCGTATTCCCTGATAACAACCTGCTGGCTATCGAGGCTGTCATTGTATCCAACCACAATTGCTTCTGCTGATTTATGAGGCCTGGCAAAAAATATTACGGCACTGGTGATTACACCCCCAACAATAAACAACAGGATCAGTCTTGATATTGCACGCACTTTAATCTGTATTTGTCAAACAACAACGTTAATGATCTTTCCCTTCACAACGATGATCTTTTTGGGTTTTCCGCCGTTCAGCCATTTTTGTGCGGTTTCATGTTCGATCACCCGCTGTTCAATCTCTTCTGCAGGCATGGTGAGCGGAAGTTCAAGTTTGAACCTCAGTTTTCCGTTGAAGGAGACCGGGTACTCGAATACATCTTCTTTCAGGAGTTCCTCATCATAATCAGGAAAGGGCTGTACGGCAATTGAAGGAGTATTGCCCAGGACTTCCCAGATCTCTTCTGCCAGGTGAGGTGCAAACGGCGCCAGAACCTTTGCAAACTGGCCTGCAGTTTCATTGTTAACCTTCCCTTTCTTAATGCAGAGATTGGTAAAGATCATCATCTGGGAAATGGCGGTATTGAACCTCAATCCTTCGATGTCCTGTCCGACCTTCCTGATAGTCTGGTGCAGTACCTTGCTTATCTCCTGGTCTTCAGCACCTTCCAGGATATTATTCTTGTCGGCAAAGAACCTGTATGCCCTGCCGAGAAACCCGAATACTCCCTTTACTCCCTGTTCGGACCAGGGTTTGGTGGCTTCCAGCGGTCCCATGAACATTTCGTACAGGCGCAGGGAGTCGGCCCCGTAACTGGCCACAACATCATCCGGGTTAATGACGTTTTTGAGGGATTTGGACATTTTTGCCACGATCTGCCCGAGCTCCTCCCCGGTCTGCTTATGAAAATACTTATCGCCCCTCTCCTCGACCAGGTTGCTGCTTACTTTGGCCCCGGCCGCTGTTTCATAGGCAAAGGCAAGGATCATTCCCTGGTTAAACAGTTTCATGTAAGGTTCATTTGTCGATACAATTCCCAGGTCAAAAAGTGCCTTATGCCAGAACCGGCTGTACAACAGGTGCAAAACTGCGTGTTCGGCCCCGCCTATGTATAGGTCGACAGGCATCCAATAGGCTTCCTTTTCCGCGGAGAAGGGCGCCTCATCGTTACCGGCATCAAGATACCTGAGGTAATACCAGCATGAACCGGCCCACTGAGGCATTGTGTTGGTTTCCCGCCGGCCCTTCCTGCCATTGCTGTCCGTGACATTTAGCCATTCCGCTGCATTGGAGAGGGCGGATTCGCCGTTTTCGCCGGGTTCATAATTCTCCATTTCAGGCAGTCTGAGGGGCAGGTCTTCGTTCTGCATCATCTCAATTTCCCCGTCTTCCCAGTGGATGACAGGAAAGGGTTCTCCCCAGTAGCGCTGCCGGCTGAACAGCCAGTCCCGCATCTTGTAATTCACCTTCTCTTCACCCAGTCTCTTTTCCTCGAGCCATCCAATGGTTTTGCGGATCCCTTCCTCCTTGCGCAATCCGTTGATGTCCAGTCCACTGACAGCATGTGAGGAATTAATAAAAACACCATCTTCCTCCCAGCATTCTTCAGCCCTGAGAACCCTGGCACGGGTTTCCGGGTCCGCATCCTCGGGATCGAGTATCGGTACGATTGGCAGGCCGAAAGTATTGGCAAATTCAAAGTCACGCATATCGTTTGACGGGACTGACATGATCGCCCCTGTACCATAACCGGTCAGAACGTAATCGGCGATCCAGATTGGTATTTTCTCAAGGTTGACCGGGTTGACGGCATACGAGCCGGTGAAAACCCCGGTTTTCTCCTTTGCAAGGTCGGTACGGTCCAGGTCGGATTTAAGGACTGACTTTCTCACATAATCATCCACCTCCTTTTTCCTGCCTGCCTCCGTAATCTCTCCGACCATCTCATGTTCGGGAGCAAGGACCATATAGGTGGCGCCGAACAGGGTATCGGGCCGTGTGGTAAAAACCCTCAATTTGCGTCTGCTTCCTTCGATCTCAAAATCAACTTCGGCTCCGGTGGACTTGCCAATCCAGTTTTTCTGCATATCCTTGATCCCAACCGGCCAGTCCAGGTCCTCAAGTCCCCCGAGCAGCCGTTCCGCATACAGCGGTATCCTCAGCATCCACTGTTTCAGATTCCGCTTGCTGACCAGATTCCCGCATTTCTCATGGCTGCCGTCCGTAAGGACTTCCTCGTTGGCACAGACGATCTGGCAATCTTCGCAGTACCAGACCTGTGCATCATCATAATATGCCAGCCTGTGCGATGCAGTATATTCCCTGACCGCAGTTTTTCCCTGTGCAGTGATCTCATCAGGGATGGGAAGTTCTTCGATCGGCCTGCCCTTTTGCTGTTCCTGGTCGAACCAGGTATTGTAAAGCCTGATGAAAATCCACTGGGTCCATTTGAAATACCCGGGATCCGTAGTGTTTACTTCCCTGTCCCAGTCATAGCCCAGTCCAAGGGACTTGATCTGCCTCCTGAACGTATCGCAGTTCTTATTCGTAATTACAGCCGGGTGCGTCCCCGTTTCGATGGCATACTGTTCCGCCGGGAGCCCGAAGGCATCCCATCCCATGGGGTGCAGGACATTAAATCCCTTCATCTTTTTATATCGTGCTACGATGTCGGTGGCCGTATAACCTTCGGGATGACCGACATGCAAACCGCTTCCGGAAGGGTAGGGGAACATATCCAGTATATAATACTTGGGACGGGAAGGATCCATCTTCACACTGAAGGTCCTGTCCTCTTCCCAGAACTTCTGCCACTTCTTTTCTATCTCTGAAAAATTGTAATCCATAACCGGCTATGATTCTGTAGTTTAAATATTCTGCCCGACGCCCGGCAAAAGATTTACAAAAGTAAAAAACTTATGCATAGTAACATACTGCGCCAAATGCTAATTTTTCCTAAATTTGCACCGCGTTGCAGGAGCAGCCGTGCGGGCATACCAGCCAACGTCCACACTCTTGCCCGCCACACCCACACTTCACACCCAAACCCATGCTTTCATGGTCCCGTAGTTCAATTGGATAGAATGCCAGATTCCGGTTCTGGTGGTTGTGGGTTCGAGTCCCGCCGGGATCACTACAAATCCCTGTAAATATCTTATTTGCAGGGGTTTTGGCTTTGTTGTTGTCACCCTTGTTGTCATCAATAATGCCTATATGCAAATTCCCGAAACCATTAAAGTTAGTTTGTTATTTACTTCAATTAATTAATTATTGGCTGGTTTAATGTCACCTATAAACAAGTTATGCTGAATTTCAATGAAGATATTAAGATTAAAAATGAAAAAAAGTAGCAGGATTAGAATCAGTTAGTGGAAATACACTTATATTTTCTTCAATTAAATCTGCCAGTTTTTGAAAGCAATGGTTCAACAGATCAATAAGCAAATGCTGTCAAATCCTCGGAACATTAGCGATAACGATAGTTATGAATATTAATGAAGTGGATTCACGTCGTGACTTGAGGGACTTTATTGAATTCCCGTATTAATTATATAGAAAAGATCCTGTTTGGATACCTCCTTTGAGGAGAGAGCAAAAAGCCCAATTTAACCCAAAAAATAATCCATTTCTGGAGCATTGTGAATGGCAGCTCTTTCTGTTAAAAGACGAAGGAAAAGTAATAGGACGAATTGCAGCATTTATAGACAATCTGGCCATTGATTTCTGGAAGGAGCGAATTGGTTTATTCGGTTACTTTGAATGTATACAGGATGAATCTGCATCCAGAATGCTATTGAATGCTGCAAAAAATTGGCTGCAGAAATTACAATGTTCCTGTATGAGAGGTCCATGGAGTTACGTTTCCCAGGAATGGGGTATGGTTTTGGAAGGATTCAAACCTTCACCTGTAATTATGGCACCATACAATCCTCCTTTTTATAATAAACATTTGACTGATTATGGCCTGAAAAAGGTTATCGGATCCCTGAACGTATCCTGACATTGACCGATGCAGTTGCTGAACGCTACGGCACCAAAATTCGTCAAATGAATATGAAGAAATACAATCAGGAAATTCTAAACCTCATTGATTTATCAATAATTGTCTCACTGAAAACTGGGGATACTCGACTGCAACTGAAGCCGAAGGGATGGCAATGGCGCAGGATATGAAACGAATCATACAGCCTAAGGGTGTTCTTTTTGCGGAAGATAAAAGCGGACGTCAGATAGGATTTGCAATTGTTCTGCCGGATATAAATTTTCTTCTAAAAGGGATGAACGGACGTATATTTCCATTTGGTTTTATAAAACTATTATGGGGAATTCCAGGATTGAGGCGGTATCGAATGTTTGCATTAGGTGTTATCCCTGAATACCAAAGCAAGGCTGTGGATAGTCTCATTTATCGTGCATTAAATAAATCGCTCTATTCAAAGGATCTATGGATGGAAATCAACTATGTTCTGGAAGATAACATGATAATGGTTAACGCTATGAAAAAACTGGAAGCAAAGTCTTCAAGACGTTATCGGGTCTATGAGATGGAAATCTGATAATATAAGGGTGTTCAATGTCTCTCTGTGATTTGTTATTTCGTCAATATTTGGTCAATTAAAATTATTGTTTTCGTCAGAGATCTATGATTGTTGCTAATACGAACATAATATGATCCCCTGTTCAGAGAGGTCATATTTAGTGTAAGTGAGTTTTTATGCTTTGGAATGTTAACTTCAAATATCTTAGTCCCCTGAGGTGAGAATATTTCAGCTTTCATAGCATCATGCTCCAGTTCATTAAGTTGAATTGAAATTTTATCTGAACAGGGATTCGGATACATGTTAAAATCGATTGCGAAATTATTAATATAGCTCATCGGTTGAACAGGGCTTTCAGCCAAGGTATCCAGTTCACTTAATGGAACAAACTCATAATTAAGAATGTGTTCTTGAGGAAAATGAGTGAATACCACTGCAAAATTGTTTGTGTCAGGAAATGTCCCTACCATGCCCGAGGCAATAAACTGAATACTGTCTTCAATAGAATATTCGATATTAATATCCGTACGATCACCAGCAATGCAATAAACTGGAATTCCTTTGTTTTTAACTTTTTGTAGTTCCGGATACACCTCATCGAAAAAATTGGAGGAGCTTAAATTTCTTGAACTTGATGCTACAGAATCTTTCAGATGTGCCAGATCCGGATTGTTGGCCATCCAGAGTATTCTGTGATGCATGAGCACTAAATAATCTGAGTTTTTTATTGTATCTGCTACGGCTTTGATTAAATCGAGTTGTGAACCGGAAATATCAGGTGTGCTTAATTCTGTATCCAATACAATAAAAGTGAGATTATTTCTGCTAAAAAAATAGTACCTGTCTTTTTTCGTATATGAAAGAAGACTGGCTAAATCATCAATATCATGGTTTCCTATCGCCAGGTGGGTATTTGTATCACCGAGATTAAAAATAGTATCACAATATTCTAATGTGCTGATCAGTTCCGATGTATTCCAGGTTAAATCTCCTCCCAGCAATAGTAATTCAAACTTTGAATAATCTAATTTTTCTACTGTTTTAAGTACATACTCATGGTCTCTGTCATCGTATCTTGGATGGCCCATAAACAAATACTGAATAGTATCGGTTTGCGCTTTTAAGGCAATAGAACAAAATGTTGCCAAAACAAAAAGTGAATAAAGAAATATTCTTTTTGGGACTTTCATAATTCAAACTATTGTAAAGCGTCGTTTTATTTATGCTGGTAAAAATCCAATGCAATTATAAAGTTAGTAATGATTTTCAATTCAAGCACCTGCCCGGATCGTTTCATATACACTTTGATATAAAAAACACAACATCTGTAAAGTATTAATCTAGAGGGGTTTCTGAAAAAGAGGAAGTGGTCCAGCCGGGATCACAAAATTGCCTTAAAACAAAAAAGAAGCTCAATAAGTTTCATTGAGCCTCTAAATATCTATCACTACCGGTCACCGATCTGCAGTATACCTGAAAAATAAGGCAGGCAGTATTAGAAACAGTTCTGTAATATCCGAAAAGACCACCAGGGCGCCTGCCTTTCGTAGTTTCAATCATTAGGAATGGCCCGTTAGAAAACCAAACTGAAGTGAAAGAAGGGAATACGAAATTCAATAAATACTTTGAACTGATGAAAGTGTCGCTTAACTTTATTCACCCCTTTCCTTTGTCCTAAGATTACATAAACTGTCATTCATTTCGGAGACCACTTATAAAACTATAACCATGACATTATTAAGCAAGTTTTTAGAAGTTAAGTTCAGGATAATATTTCTTGTAATTTGCTTGTGTTTGATATCAATAAATAGTGCCGCGAAAGGGGAATGGATAAATCAAACCATGGTAAAATCTGAATAACAGTATACTAATACAAGGATCTTATACTATTAACAAATATATTCTATCATGAAACCATCACTGAAATTTGTTTTTATTGCCTTTGCAGCAGCAATCCTTTTAACCGGCTGCGGAACTTATCCCCCCACTTCACTTTCAATGGAAGTTAAAGAAGTCCGGCCGGGCATCCTGGAAGGGTATCTTTCTGCGAATGAACTTCCCAACAGCCTTACACTCGTATCTCCCCCTCCCGAGGAAGGATCCATTGCTTTTCAGCTGGACCAGGAAATTGCAGCGAAATATGTTGCACTTGAGGATGAGGCAAGAAAGGAGCAGGCAGCACATGATGCCGTGCTGGCGTTCCCTGACGCAGTGGAAGCTTTCAATATAGTACTGGAAACCAGGATATCGGAAGATACCACCCCCCATTTATATATGATCCTCCGCAGAACGCTTGCCGATGCAGGACTGTCAACCTATATGGCGAAATATCATTATCAGCGTCCCCGTCCCTTTATGATGAATGAGGCCCCTACCTGCTCTCCGGAGGAAGAGGACCATTTACGGGAAGACGGCTCTTATCCTTCGGGACATACAGCCATAGGATGGGCATGGGCGCTGATACTGGCCGAGGTATTCCCCGGGCAGGCTGATGTGATTCTGAAAAGAGGTAAAGAATTCGGCATCAGCCGGAATGTCTGCAATGTGCACTGGCACAGCGATGTGGTTGCCGGACGGATGATGGGTGCCGCAGCCGTGGCGAAACTGCATGCAAACGAACAGTTCCTGATTGACATGCAGGCAGCCAAAAAGGAAATTAATAAACTTAATATGGAATAATCATGGGCAAAACACTTTCGCTGATTTTTGCATGACTGCTTATAGCAGGGGTGAAATCTTATGCCCAGGAATCAACGGATGACCTTGCAAGGCAGACAGCCAACCCGATCGCCGAACTGATGAGTTTTCCGTTCCAGAATTCTCGAACGAGACAGGAGTATATTCATCCGGGCTGAGTGATATAATATTTACTGCCTTCTATGTGCCGGCGGACCAGAAAGTAATGTGGGGTGTCGGGCCCGTATGGTAATGGAGGTTCCATGTCCAGATACTCCTGCCGAAAACCATTTTCTTAAAAAATAGTCAGCAGGATCCCAGAGCAGTATTCAGCTTTTACTTATCCGTGATCGATCCGATGGGAACCATACCTGTATATATGCGGGCTCACTTTTGTATGATTACCAGGGTACCGGTTTGAACATACGGATAAAAATCATTAATGTCCCCGTTCTTCAGTGAGATGCAGCCAAGGGTCCAGTTCATTCCTATATCAATCATCTCATCTGCACCCGCAGGAACGCCATGGATCCCGATCTCCCCGCCGATGGATGCCGATTCTTCGATAATGCCGTCCTGCTTTGCCTTTCTGTGCTTCCGCCATGAATCCTCCGTCGGATAATCTATCCATATGAATTTATCCCAGGAACAGTGGGGATATTTTGTGCGGACCCTGAACCGGCCCTCGGGTGTACATTGGTCACCTTGGCGCAGCTTGTCATCCACCGGATTTCCTCCGAATACCACGGGGTACTGCTTAAGAACAAGGGTGTCTGCCATAACAGACAGAACATAATCACTTTTATCTATCAGGATGCGGATTTCCTTCCCGCTAATGGACATGGAGTCAATCAGAACCTGGAGCTGAAATGAATGGTTCTTTAAGTTGGACTGCGAATGCCCGCAGCAGGTGAACATCGCCAGGACGCAGAATGCAGAAAAGATTGACCTCATATTAAAATAACGAAGATTTTATACGGTTAATATACGAGATCGGAAAAGAGGTTAATTTCGAAATAGTATATAAATATTTGTCATACCCCCCTAAAAGGACACCTTGATATGAAAATATATATAAATAAAATTGCATGAATCTAATAAAAACATACCTTTGATGAAAATAAATATACTGTTTTAATAATTATAATAAAACGAGCTATGAAAAATCCTTCTGTAAAGATTCTGGTCTTTGGCCTTGCATTCAGCTTCCTGGGTGCAGGGAGTCTTTTTGCTTCAGATGGCAACGGGGTGGATACTGGTACAACCGCCTGGATGCTGACCTCTACAGCGCTGGTTCTTTTAATGGTACCGGGACTTGCGATGTTTTACGGTGGACTGGTACGGACCAAGAATGTCCTCGGAACAATGATGCACAGCTTTGCCGCCATGGGTGTTATGGCTGTTTTATGGGTGGCTTTCGGTTATGCCATGAGTTTCGGTTCAAATGTGCTCGGAGGCTGGTTCGGCTGGAGCAGTGATTACTTTTTTCTGAAAGGGATCGATGAAACGATTATGGATGCCGGTGTCCCGGAATATGTTTTTTCCATGTTCCAGGGGAAATTTGCGATCATTACACCGGCCCTGCTCGCAGGGGCCTTCGCGGAACGGGTGAGCTTCAAGGGTTACGTGGCATTCATTGCCCTCTGGGGGATCCTGGTTTATAATCCTCTCTGTCACTGGGTATGGGCCGAAGACGGTTTCCTCTTCAATATGGGAGCAAATGGAGCCATTGACTTTGCAGGCGGTACCGTGGTCCATATTTCTTCAGGGTTCTCGGGATTGGTTGCTGCCATTTACCTGGGAACAAGGAAAGGATATCCAAGAACGGCTATGCCGCCCAGTAACATGGCAATGACCATGATGGGAGCGGGACTTCTCTGGGTAGGATGGTTCGGGTTCAATGCAGGAAGCAGCGTTTCGAGCGGCCTCAGCACTGCCCAGGCACTGACCGCTACACAGGCTGCAGCTGCATCGGGTGCGATCATGTGGATCATACTGGAAGGTTTCCTCCGGGGAAAAGCAACGGCTCTTGGATTTGCCAGTGGAATTCTGGCCGGACTTGTGGCTGTAACTCCGGCTGCAGGAGTAGTTCAACCATATGGTGCGCTTATCCTGGGAGCATTTGCTTCCATAATGTGTTATGTGGCCATTACAATGAAAAACAGGCTTGGATACGATGACAGCCTGGATGCTTTCGGGATTCACGGGATTGGCGGGGTCGTCGGAGCTATCTTCCTGACCTTTTTTATCCGCCAGAGCTGGATGGATGCAGCTGCTATCGCTGCAGGGGGAACATGGACTGTGATGCAGCAGCTCGGTGTACAGGTTACCGCAGTCCTGGTAGCCATTACATATGCATCCGTGCTGACCCTGGTGATCCTGTTTGTTGTTCAGAAGGTCATTGGCCTGAGAATGAAGAATGCCGATGAGATGCAGGGCATGGATTTCTCGATACACGGTGAGCATGGATATGGAATGGTGAATGCCGGTTGATATTCAAATAGGAGAGTATAAATACTAAATCTGAATAAAATGAAACTGATAACAGCTATCATAAGAGAAAACAAAATTGACCTTGTCCGTGAGGCGTTGATCGATGCTGAGATCACCCGTATTACCGTAAGCAGGGTATCCGGACACGGGCAGCAGGTCAGGGAGCAAATCTATCGCGGACAGTCGATTATTCCCAACCTGATCCCCAAGATCCGCCTTGAGATTGCGGTAAACGATGAGTTTGTTGATATCACCGTTGACACGATAATTAATAGTGCCAGGACCAATGAAAAAGGTGAACTGGGAGACGGCAAGATTTTCATCACACCCCTTGAGGAATGCATAAGGATTCGTACAGGGGAAAAAGGCGGTGCTGCGATATAAACGATTTGCCGGGACAATTACGGAGTATAAAAAACAAAACCTGGCAGGAACCCTTAACCTGCCAGGTTTTTAATGGAAATGAAAACCACTTTGTCAAAACCACTACCATTAAAAAACTCCTGCCAGAGAACCTGGCGAGATGTTTAATAACTGATTCAAAAATACCTAACTTTCCGAATGGTTCAGAAGCCAGAGCGGTGATGTAGATCATCATTTGAATTGATTTAAATTATTTCACCCCTGTACTAAACCTTTTTCTGCCCCAGGCAAACAGCATTGACATACCGGGCATACCTCACAAAAAAAAGGGAGCACCAAGTGATGCTCCCTTTAAATACAGATCATAATAAAGTTTATCGTAACAGTGCTTCATCCACTTTTTTACGGGATGAATAGCTAATTTTCAAGGCACTGGCCTTTCTCAGCTCCTGTTTAACATCGGTAACGATACCCATTTTTGTATCCTTGTCAATCTTCAGTGAAACCGTCATCTGCTTCTGGTCGTTTTCGTCCATCTGTTCCCTTTCACTTGTGACAAAGTCACGGATATCTTCCGGTGTTGCAAAGGCATCGTTCAACTGGATACGGGGTTCTGATCCAAATGTTTTCTGAAGTGCTCTGTGAGGTTTGCCGATATATATATAACTGACCAGTGATTTTTTCTCCAGCTTCTTGATCTCGGTAGCTTCCGGGACAATGACACCAACCTTGAGATTGGTTTCCCTCATAACGGTGGTTACCATGAAGAAAAACAGCAGCATAAATACAATATCGGGCAGCGATGCCGTGTTAATGGACTTGAGCTGCTTACCACCTGCTTTTTTGAATCTGGACATAACTGAATATTTATTTTGTTGTAACCCTTGGTTCGGCTTCTGAAATGGCCATCGGGTAAACCTTCTTTACCGCTGCTATCAGATCCTTTTCCGCTTCGTTAAGCGCGTCCAGGTCATCGTATTTCTTTCCGAATCTCTGCATGCAGAGCTCGTTCCTCAGTTCGTTTACTGCGGCGGCAAGTTCATTCTGAACGGCAATGTATTTTCCATAGGAGGTCCCGATGTCATTACGAAGCGATATTACCCCTTTAGAGACTTCCATTTCACCGAAGAAATCAATTGTTAATGGTCTTTTCTCGGAGAGATCCGCATCATCGTTCGGATTAACAAAGAACTTCTTGGTCATCTCCTTCAACTCGCTGATATCGACGATCTCCCTTTCCACAAAAAGCTGGTCGTCCTTATTGATCAGGACAACGAATACATTCCTTTCGCGGATTTCCGAGTCATCCTCCATCTCTTCATCTTCCGGCATTGGTGGAAGGAGACGGGATATGCCTGTATCAATATCCATTGTTGTGGCGACAAGGAAAAAAATCAACAGAAGGAAAGCAATATCTGCCATGGATCCGGCATTGATCTCCTGTATTTCTCTTCTAGCCATGAATATTATTTTATATTTCTATTTATAAAACGAGTACCGGGACCTGATAATTATCCCGGCCCCCATGCTACTTGAATAAATTTGCGATCGCTGAATAAAGGATCGCAACGATGGCCAGCACGCCAAGAATGTATGTAAAGATAAGGCTTGTACCAACTGTCTTCAGGGTTCCCGGAACATTATCGGGACCGGTATACTGAATCAGGTTCAGTACGGTATCGTCTGCTATAAAGTAGGATATAAGTATCAATACAGCAGCTATTCCCAGTACGATGCCCGTGCTTTTAAGAGCTTTGGTATTACTGACCATGAACGCCAGCTGAAACACGACTGCAATGGCGAGTGTTATGATCAGCAGTATATATGCCCATCGCAGGATGACCTCCGTAATAATCGGTTCCGCGGTAGATGTTCCCTCGGTTCCTTCTACGAAGCCTCCAAAAAAGAATATACCTACAAGGACTAATGAAATGGCCATTAATCCCCAGAGGATATATTGGGATATCTTAAAAATCGCCATGATGCTTATTTTTTAAGGTTATGGTGCACCAGCAGGTCGATCAGTGTGATGGATGCATCTTCCATTTTATTGACGATGCTGTCGATCCTGGAAACAATGTAATTATAGAAAATCTGCAGGATGATGGCAACGATCAGCCCGGATACGGTGGTAATCAAGGCTACCTTGATACCGCTGGCCACAAGCTGCGGAGAAACATCTCCTGCAATCTGGATGGAATCAAAGGCGGCGATCATACCGATAACCGTACCCATGAATCCTAACATAGGTGCAATCGAGATAAAAAGCTGGATCCAGGAAAGGTTCTTTTCGAGAAGACCCATCTGAACACTACCATATGCAATTACAGATTTCTCTGCAACATCAATTCCTTCATGCGCACGGTCAAGTCCCTGGTAGAAAATACTTGCAATAGGTCCCCGTGTATCCCGGCAAACTTCCTTGGCCGCATCCACGCCGCCTGACGCCAGTGCTTCTTCTATTTTTTCCAATAGCTTGTCAGTATTGGTCGTTGACAGGTTTAGATAAATGATCCTTTCAATGGCAAGTGCAAGGCCAAATATCAGGGTCAGTAATACAAAACCCATAAATGTGGCACCACCTTCAATAAAGAGTCTCTTGACCTGTTTGTGAAGGGACGTTTCTGGTTCAGCTTCACCGGTATCTTCTTCAGCAATGGCTGCAGTCTCTTCCATGGCAACCTCGGCATCAACAACCTCGGCATCAACAACCGCAGTTGAATCCACCTGCTCCGCAGCAGGTTCTTCTGCTGCTTCAGGCTCCTGAGCAAAAGAAACGCTGGATGCCAGCATTGACAACATCCCGGTTACAACTATAAGTGCAAATAACTTTTTCATGATCTGTTTTTTGATTAGTTATAAGATTAACGAAAATAATGATTCTTATTATATAATAGACGTTTAAAAACAAAAACTTTGCGTGCAGACTCAAACCCACACTCCATCACATGCTTTCATGCGGAGAGAGAGGGATTCGAACCCTCGATACCATTTCACATGGTATACACGCTTTCCAGGCGTGCGCCTTCGACCACTCGGCCACCTCTCCCGGAGTTAAAATTGAGGGCGCAAAATACAAAAAAAATAGATATGAACAAGCCTAGGAAATAGTTATTTCACCGTTAATCGACTTATTTAAAAGTAGTTTAATTTCGGGTACCGGAAGTTGCTGTCCAAGCAGGAACATCAGTTTGGTAATGGCCGCTTCCGGTGTGCTATCATATCCGCTTACGACACCTGCCTTGATCAGGTGTTCACTGGTCTCGTAACGCCCCATTTCGACACTGCCCTGGGAACACTGTGTGATATTAAGAAAAACAATCCCCGCATCATTCGCAGCCCTGATCTTTTCATAAAACCATGTATCTGTAGGCGCATTGCCGGCGCCGAAAGTTTCCAGAATGACCGCTTTAAGTCCGGGAGTCCCGAGTATGGCATCAAGGGTATTCCCGGAAATGCCCGGGAAGATCTTCAGGACAGCGATGTTGTTATCAAGCCTTGTATGGATCTTCAGTTTTGAGCCGGATTCTTTTTTGTATGTCCGTTCAGGATGATATTTAATGTGTACTCCGGACTCGGCCAGGGGAGGATAGTTTGGCGAACGGAAAGCGTTAAAATCCTCGGCATTGTGTTTTGTAGTCCGGTTGCCACGGAAAAGCTTAAATTCAAAGTAGATGCATACTTCAGGAATCAGCGGGTTACCGTCCTTTTCTGCCGCAGCGATCTCGATAGAGGAGATGAAGTTCTCCCGGGCATCGGTACGCAATATGCTGACAGGTAACTGAGATCCTGTGAAAATGACAGGTTTACCCAGGCCTTCAAGCATGAAGCTCAGGGCAGAAGCTGAAAAAGACATGGTATCTGTACCATGCAGTACGATAAATCCATCGTATTGATCGTAATTATCCTCAATCAGCTTGGCTATTTTAATCCATGTTTCAGGCTTGATATTCGAAGAGTCTACAAGGGGATGGATGGTTACTGCTGTAAGGTGGTGGCCGAATTTTTCAATTTCCGGGACATTCCTTCGGATCTCTTCAAAATCAAATGGGGACAGAGAGTTCTTTTCGGATTTGGTAACCATTCCGATGGTACCGCCGGTATAAATTATAAGTATTGACTTCTGCATGGGATCAGATCTTTAAATCAAACAATGAAGCAGCATTTTTTGTAGTAAGTTCCGCTATGGTTTCAACCGGGACCCCGTGGATCTCCGAAAGTTTCTCTGCAATATGGATAAGGTAGGCAGGTTCATTTCGCTTTCCTCTTACAGGAACCGGTGCAAGGTATGGAGCATCTGTTTCCAGGACTATATGCTGCAGGTCAATCTCCCTGACCACGGCATCCAGTCCCGCATTTTTGAATGTCACAATACCTCCGATCCCCAGCTTGAAGCCATATTCAATGATTCGCTGTGCCTGGCCTGCATCTCCCGTAAAAGCATGGAAAATTCCACTGAGGGTATCGTCGTTTTCCTGTTCCATGATCCTGAACAGTTCATCGAATGAATTTCTTGCATGGATTATCAGCGGCAGACCGGATTCTTTGGCAAGCTTAATATGTTCCCTGAACGATTCCTCCTGTTGTGCCGAGTGAGTTTTATCCCAGTAAAGATCTATCCCGGTCTCCCCGATGCCCCAGTACTTCCGTGTACCGGTAAGTTCCCGGATCCGTTCGATTTCCTGTTCGTATTCATCGTTTACGGAAGTAGGATGCAGCCCGATCATGGGAAGGCAATTCTCCGGGTACTTATCCGCAAGGCGGTGCATAGCATTGACGGTTCTTCCATCGACATTGGGAAGAAGCATTTTTTCAATGCCCCTTTCCAGTGCGGAATTTACTACCCTGTCGCGATCCTCCCTGAATTCGCGAAGGTATAAATGGGTATGTGTGTCAATAAAAATCACCGGATCCTGGCCGTACAAATCTAACAAAAAATAGAGAGACCATGATTCGTATCTCCCCATGCATTCCAAAAGTAAAGACATGTTAAATCCAGTTTCATTTACGTACTTCCGGCAAAGTTAAACCGGCGCTGCAAATTATGGGTGCAGCACCTGACATCGCAAAGCTATGTAGTGTCGTTTTAACAATCCGAAGGTGCCCATAATTTGAAGGCGCCTTGTTCAACAGTGCCTTCAGTACGGTGAAAGAATGAAACGGGATTTTACATGCCTTATACTGCTCCCTGGGCGAGCATGGCATCGGCTACTTTTACAAACCCACCGATGTTGGCTCCCTTAACATAATTAACATAGTCGCCTTTTTCAGTCCCGAATTTAACACAGGTTTCATGAATGCTCTTCATGATCTGCTGCAGGCGGGCGTCAACTTCTTCCCTGGTCCAGGGTAATCTCATGGAATTCTGTGTCATTTCCAGACCGGACACTGCAACGCCTCCGGCATTGGCGGCTTTACCGGGACCATACAGGATCTTGTGCTCCAGGTATACTTCGATAGCCTCGGGTGTTGATGGCATATTGGCTCCTTCGGAGACAACCTTGCATCCGTTGCCGATGAGTTTTTCAGCATCCTCTTTATTGATCTCATTTTCCGTAGCACTCGGAAAGGCGGCATCTCCCTTGATGGTCCACGGCCGTTTTCCTTCATGGTATTCACATCCGAATTTTTCCGCGTATTCCTTGATCCGGCCCCTGCGGATGTTTTTGAGATCCATAACCCAGGCCAGTTTTTCATTATCGATTCCGGCAGGATCATAGATAAAACCGGCCGAGTCGGAAAGTGTAACCACCTTGCCGCCGAGTTCATTGATCTTTTCTGTTGTGAACTGGGCCACGTTCCCGGAACCGGAAACCACGCAGGTTTTGCCTTTAAGGGAATCCCCTTTGGTTATCAGCATTTCTTCGGCAAAATAAACCGCTCCGTACCCGGTAGCTTCCGGCCTGATAAGGCTCCCGCCCCATTCGATTGCCTTTCCCGTAAGTACGCCGGTAAACTCATTACGGATCCTTTTATACTGACCGAACAGGAAACCGATCTCACGGCCGCCCACGCCAATGTCGCCGGCTGGGACATCTGTATTGGGACCAATATGGCGGCAGAGCTCCGTCATAAAACTCTGGCAGAAGCGCATGACTTCGTTATCCGATTTTCCTTTGGGATCAAAGTCCGAACCACCTTTCCCGCCACCCATCGGCAGGGTGGTCAGGCTGTTTTTGAATACCTGTTCAAATGCCAGGAACTTCAATATTCCGAGATTTACCGTGGGATGGAACCGTAGTCCCCCTTTATAGGGACCAATGGCAGAATTCATCTCAATGCGGAATCCCCTGTTGATCTGAATTTCACCCTTGTCATTCAGCCAGGGGACACGAAACATGAGAACTCTTTCAGGTTCGGCGATTCTCTCCAGAATCCGGGCATGTTTGTACCTGGGATTTTCTTCAATAAACGGGATGATGGATTCGGCCACTTCATGAACGGCCTGGTGAAACTCAGGTTCTGCAGGATTTTTCGCCTGCACTTTTGACATAAACTCCTGTACTCTAGGATCCATGATAAAAAGGTTTTAGTTAGATATTATAAATTATTGATTGTTGTTAGAATCAAAGCATCGCCTGCCCTTAAATCCAGAAAAATAGTCAGATCAGGAAGTATAATCCATGATCTTTATCAGTGAGTGAACATGTTGTTAAACAGAGGGTATCATTGGAAATGATATTACGGCCCTGCGGTCATTAAGAGGTATATGGATAAGCTTTTCAAGATTGCCCTGGGAATGGTTCCCGGTATCGGGAATATCATAGCAAAACGGATCCTGGCCCATACAGGCAATGCCGAAGCCGTGTTTCAACTGGATCGCAGTTCTCTTCTCAGGCTGCCCGGGATTGGCTCCCTGCTGGCAGACAGGATCCTCGATAAATCGGTGATTGAAAGAGCCAGAAAGGAACTCGACTACATCCGGAAGAACCGGGTTGATTGTTACTTCTACGATGAGGACG
>CBFDEE010000002.1:0-20271 GCA_965603745.1 uncultured Bacteroides sp.
ATTTTGCACTGTGTGAATTCATATGCCCCTCCAAAATCGAAATACAGTCCATTGTCAGACAGGGAATTGATCTTATGATCAAGGAATTAGAGTAAAAATCAATCGAATAAATCATCTCATAAGATATGAATTCATTCAGAAGGTTTGTCAACAAGATCAAACCAAATTTCGAGAAAGGAGGGAAGTTTGCTTACCTCCAGTCATCTTTCGAAGCTTTTGAGACCTTTCTGTTTGTCCCCGACAAGGTAACCAGAAAAGGATCCCATATCCGTGATGCAATGGATATGAAAAGAACAATGATCGTCGTGGTCATCGCCCTCGTGCCCGCCCTCCTGTTCGGAATGTGGAATTCCGGGTACCAGAATTCACTGGCTATGGGACTCGAACGCAGCCTGCTCCTGAATTTCTGGTTCGGCTTCCTGAGGGTATTCCCCATCCTTGTTGTGAGTTATGTTGTGGGACTGGGAACCGAGTTTATCTTCGCCCAGATCAGGGGACATGAGGTTGCAGAGGGTTATCTCGTATCCGGCATCCTGATACCAATGGTACTTCCTGTTGATACACCTCTCTGGATGGTAGCTGTAGCCACAGTATTCGCAGTTATCATCGGGAAGGAGGTATTCGGCGGCGTGGGCATGAATATTCTTAATCCCGCGCTTACAGCCAGGGCCTTCCTGTTCTTTGCCTATCCTACATACATGTCCGGTGACCTGGTGTGGATCAAAGGACTGTTAAAGGGGGAAGGCATTGTAGACGGTTTCAGCGGGGCCACTGCACTGGGACAGGCAGCCATTAACGAATCCGTGATCCTGAATACCAACGGGAATGCCATGAGCGGAATGGACATGTTCATGGGAACCATTCCCGGTTCGATAGGGGAGACCTCAACCCTGGCCATCCTTTTAGGCGCCCTGTTCCTGATCTTTACAGGAGTAGGAAGCTGGAAGATCATACTTTCCGTTTTTGCGGGCGGCAGCCTGATGGGGCTCCTGCTGAATGCTTTCGGAGGCAATGTTCTCATGGAGATTCCCTTCTGGCAGCACCTGATGCTCGGCGGATTTGCATTCGGCGCCGTTTTCATGGCAACCGATCCTGTGACTGCTGCACAGACCGAAAAGGGAAAATGGATCTACGGATTCCTGATCGGGGTCATGGCCATCATCATCCGGGTTCTGAATCCCGCCTTCCCGGAAGGTGTCATGCTGGCCATCCTGCTGATGAATGTCTTTGCCCCGCTGATAGACCATTACATCATCGAGGCACATATCAAGAGGCGCCTCAAACGAGCCAGAATAAATACAAACGCAAACAGTATATAAGCAATGAAGAGTTACAGCAACACATACATCTTCATCTTTGCCACGGTAATGGTGATCATTGTGGCCACACTTCTCACATTCGTAGCTGAAACGCTCCGGCCTTACCAGGAGAAGAATGTGGAAGTTGAGAAAAAACTGGATATCCTGCGTTCCGTGGGACTGGCGGGTGGTGCGGATGAGGCGGAAAACAAGAGCCAGTACGTCGAGGAGGAATACTCCGGCAACATTACCAAAAGCTATGTCATTAATATGGAAGGTGAAATACAGGAAGGTGTTGAGGCATTTACGGTTAATCTTAAGGTGGAACTTGCAAAGGACCCTGCAGAGAGGAACCTTCCGATTTTTATTTATAATTCCCCGGACGGAGAGGAGATCAATATCGTTCCCCTGCAGGGGAAGGGTTTATGGGGACCCATATGGGGATATATTTCCTTCGAGCAGGATATGTCGACAATATACGGGGCCATATTCGCACATGCCAAGGAAACCCCGGGACTGGGGGCCGAGATAGCCGAAGATTTCTTCCATGAACAGTTCCTGGGAAAAAAGATCTTCGACGAGTCCGGCAAATTCACTTCGGTGAAGGTACTCAAAGGGGGTACAGCTCCCGGTAATCCCCATGCGGTGGATGCCATATCCGGGGGAACCATTACATCCGTTGCACTGCAGGATATGATCTACGAGTGCCTCGGCAATTACGAAACATACTTCAAAAATAAAAATAACAGCAATGAGTGAGAGAGAACCTTTGCTTTCGGGCAAGAACCTGAAATTGCTCCGGGACCCGCTGAATGACAGTAATCCCATTACTGTACAGGTACTCGGAATATGTTCCGCGCTTGCCGTAACCGTTAAACTTGAGAACTCGGTGGTTATGACCCTTTCTGTGATCGCGGTCCTGAGTATCTCAAACGTAGTGATCTCGCTTCTGCGGAATTATATTCCACCAAGGATAAGGATCATCGTACAGCTGGTAGTAATTGCAACCATGGTGATCCTGGTCGATGAGATCCTCCAGGCTTTCGCCTATGATGTGAGTAAACAGCTGTCGGTTTTTGTGGGACTCATAATTACCAACTGTATCATTATGGGAAGGCTGGAAGCATTTGCCCTGGCGAATAAACCCTGGCCCGCCTTCCTGGACGGTGTCGGAAATGCCCTGGGCTACGGTGTCATTCTCATTATCGTTGCTTTTTTCCGTGAACTGCTGGGATCCGGAACGATCTGGGGATACCCGGTATTCGAGAAGATCGGCCTGTATAACACCGGTTATGTGAACAACGGGATGATGATCCTCCCGCCTATGGCCCTAGTTACCGTCGGTATCATTATCTGGGTGCAACGGGCAAAAAACCGGAAACTAATCGAAGAAAAATAGAAATACAGTAAGCTATGGAAAACTATGTAAACCTGTTCGTAAAGTCAATCTTCATTGACAACATGGTCTTCGCATACTTCCTGGGTATGTGCTCCTACCTTGCTGTATCGAAGACGGTTAAGACATCCACGGGACTCGGACTCGCGGTGATCTTTGTACTCGGGTTCACCCTCCCGATCAATTATCTTATCGAAAACTATATCCTGAAAGCCGGCGCACTTCAGTGGATCAGTCCCTCGCTTGCAGATGTGGATCTCAGCTTTCTCAGTTTCATCCTTTTCATCGCCGTGATCGCTTCCATGGTCCAGCTTGTTGAGATGATCGTAGAGAAATTTGCTCCCGCCCTCTATGGCTCTCTGGGTATATTCCTCCCGCTTATCGCTGTTAACTGTGCCATCCTGGGCGGATCGCTCTTCATGCAGGAAAGGGAATATGCCAATATCGGTGAAGCCACTGTATTCGGGCTCGGGTCCGGGGTGGGATTCTTTCTCGCCATCGTTGGAATTGCGGCCATCCGGGAAAAGATCCAGTATTCAGATGTTCCCGCTCCCCTTCGTGGACTTGGGATTACTTTTATTATTACCGGGCTCATGGGAATAGCATTCATGAGCTTTATGGGAATTAAACTCTAAAAATGACTATTGAAATGGTGCCATTAGTATCGCAATTCGGGATCATCCTTATCAGCATCGCCATTTTCCTGGTGATTATATTGTCGCTCGTGATCATTCTCCTGTATGCGAGGGCAAAACTGACTCCGCAGGGTGAGGTTACCCTGCAGGTTAATGATAAGGAGTTCACGGTTTCCCCGGGGAATACACTGCTGAGCACACTCAGCACACAGAATATCTTCCTGCCCTCTGCCTGCGGAGGCGGCGGAACCTGTGCCATGTGCAGGGCCCAGGTCGTTGAGGGCGGAGGCTCAATTCTTCAGACCGAGAAGGGATTCTTCACCAGGAAGGAACAACAGGACAACTGGAGGCTGGGCTGCCAGGTGAAGATTCGCGGGGATATGAAAATCAGGATCCCGGAAGCCATACTGGGGATCAAGAAATGGGAATGCGAAGTTGTATCAAACCACAACGTCGCAACCTTTATCAAGGAATTTGTAGTGCGGCTGCCTGAAGGAGAATCCCTTGATTTTCTCTCGGGAGGTTATGTGCAGATCGATGTGCCGAAAGTTGAGGTGGACTTCGGCAAAGAAATCGAGGTGGAAGAGGAGTACAGGGACGAATGGGACAAGTTCAACATGTGGGACCTGAAAATGAAGAACTCCGAGGAAACCTACCGTGCATATTCCATGGCCAACCACCCGGCTGAGGGGAATATCGTCATGCTGAACATCCGGATTGCCACCCCTCCATGGGATAAATCCAGGGGAGGATTCATGAAGGTTAACCCGGGCGTCTGTTCATCCTATATCTTTTCCCGGAAACCGGGAGATAAGGTAATTGTATCCGGCCCGTACGGGGAATTCCATATAAAGAAAACAGAAAAGGATATGGTATATATAGGTGGAGGTGCCGGAATGGCCCCCCTGAGATCCCATATATTCCACCTTTTTCACACCGAAGGTACAAATAGAAATGTATCCTACTGGTATGGTGCACGTTCGATGCGCGAGATTTTTTACGAAGATGAATTCCGGGAAATAGAAAAGAAATTCCCGAATTTCAATTTCCATATCGCCCTTTCCGAACCCGTTGCGGAGGATAACTGGACAGGCAAGACCGGATTCATCCACCAGGTCCTCTACGACGAATATCTGAGTAAACTGGAAGAACCCGAGGAGATTGAGTATTATCTTTGCGGTCCCCCCATGATGAACGATGCCGTTCTGAAAATGCTCTACGATCTGGGCGTGCCCGACGAGATGATCGAATTTGACGATTTCGGAGGCTGATTAAACGGTATTATGAATAAATCATTCCTGTGGACGGGTATCCTTCTGCCGGCTTTGCTGCTGGCTGCATGTACAGGGGAAGACACCGGGGTCTGGATGAAACTCGGGGGATTTACGCAGGGAACCACCTATAATGTAACATACCGGACGGCAGACAGTGCCGATTACCAGGAAGACCTCGAGCAGCTGCTGTGGGAATTCGACCTCACTCTCTCCACGTATTTAGACTCATCGCTCATATCACGTTTTAACCGGGGTGAAGACGGACTGGTACCGGATACATGGTTCCGCACCTGTTTCAGCTGTGCTGAAGAGGTATACGCATCCACAAGCGGTGCTTTCGATATTACCGTAGCACCCGTTGTGAATGCATGGGGATTCGGCTTTACGGAAGCGGCTGAAGCGGACTCAGCTCTGATCGACAGCCTCCTGCAGTATGTCGGAATGAAGAAAGTCAGGATCAGCAACGGGACCATCCGGAAAGACATCGAAGGCCTCATGCTCGACATGAATGCCATTGCACAGGGATATGCGGTGGATGTGCTGTCCGGTTTCCTGGATTCGATCGGAATAAGGAATTATCTGGTAGAAATCGGCGGAGAGGTGAGGACCAGGGGACATAATCCCAGGGGGACTGACTGGAGGGTAGGGATAGACAGGCCCGTTGATGGATTGCAGGTACCCGGTGTGGATCTGCAGGCGATCGTGGAGTTTACGGATCGCTCACTGGCCACCTCGGGCAATTACAGGAGGTTCTATGAAAAAAACGGAATTAAATATTCACATACCATCGATCCCAAGACCGGCTACCCTGTGCAGCACGGCCTGCTGAGCGCTACTGTGCTGGCGGGGGACTGCATGAGAGCCGATGCGTATGCCACGGCATTCATGGTTATGGGTTTTGAAAAAAGCCGTGAATTCCTTACCGGCCAGTCTGAACTGGATGCATACCTGATATATAATGATGAAGGGGGAGAATACAGGGTATGGTATACCAGGGGGATGAAGAAACTTCTGGATTAAGAGCAGCCGCAGCCATGGTCGCCGGTCCCGCCTTCTTTCCAGCATTTGTACTCATCATGCTTCACACAGGTAATGCCAAGTTTGGCCATTTCCCTGTTTTTTCCGATTGATGTCTGGGGAAACCTTCCCTGCCGCACGAAAAGGATCCGGAAAGCCATTCCAACAAAAGCAATTCCCACAAGGATTGCAGACAGTATGAGCACCTTGAGTATCACAATGCAAAGATAACATTTTAACGGGGAACAACACAAGCGGGATCACCCGGTTTGTCACAGAATATTGCCGTACAGGATTCCTGTCGGGGCTATTTAGAATAATTCTCATTAACTTTATCCCCGGCTGTACAAATCCGAAGACCATGCAGACCGTTAAGGGCGATAAGATATCATTTCAGGAGTTTTCAGGAGAGGTCCTCGAAGATTACCTTCTTGCACACATCAGCAGGCATTGCAGTGTGCTGGCCAGGAAAGAGGTGCTGACCGGTAAGGCCAAGTTCGGGATATTCGGAGACGGCAAGGAGCTTGCCCAGATCGCAATGGCCAAGCAGTTCCGGAACGGGGACTGGCGTTCGGGCTATTACCGCGACCAGACCTTCATGATGGCTGCCGGGCTTGCAAGCCCCGAATCATTCTTTGCCCAGGTTTACGGTGATACGGATCCTGAAAGGAATCCGGGTAATGCCGGCCGTTCCTTCAATAATCATTTTGCCACTGCGAATATCAACCCGGATGGAACGTGGAAGAACCTGGCAGAGCAGAAAAATACCGCTGCAGACCTTTCCCCTACGGCTGCCCAGATGCCCAGGCTGGTGGGACTGGCCTATGCTTCCCGCCTGTTTCGGGAGGAGCCCGGCATGAAAAAGTACAGGCAATTCTCCAACGAGGGCACTGAAGTTGCCTTCGGTATGATCGGGGATGCCAGTACTTCGGAGGGACACTTTTTTGAAGCCATGAATGCGGCAGGAGTACTCGGTATCCCGATGGCGGTTGCAGTGTGGGATGACGGTTACGGGATCTCCGTAACCAGGGAATTGCAAACGATTAAGGACAGTATATCAGAAGCACTGAGGGGTTTCGAAAGCCGGGACGGGAGCAACGGGATACTTATTTATACAGCCAGGGGTTGGGATTATCCGGGGCTTTGCAGGGTATTTGAAGAAGGCATATCCCGCTGCCGGAATGAACATATCCCAGTTCTCTTCCATATCGTTGAGATGAACCAGCCTCTTGGCCATTCGACCTCCGGATCGCATGAGAGATACAAATCCGGCGAAAGACTTGAGTGGGAAAGGGAGTTCGATCCCCTGAAAAAGATGCGGGAGTGGATACTGGAAATCGGAATATCCACTGCTGAGGTACTGGACGGGATCGAAGAGGAAGCCCGGGGGGAAGCCAGGAAGGCCATGGATTCGGCCTGGAAAAATTACAGTGAAAGCATTAAGGCCGAGGGCGAGGAGTTGATGCAGATCCTGAGGAAAAAGAGTTGTGTCTGCGTCACTGACGATATTGACAAGATCTCTCTACTGCGCAGGAACCTGAAACAGGTCCGCAATCCCATTCGAAAAGACAATTTCTCCACGGCAAAAAAGATACTCCGGCATATATGCCAGGACTGTCCTTCCCGGAAAGCTCTGCAGAAAGAGATAAATGTCTGGCTCGATAGGCATTACGAGGGGGCGTGGGACATCTACAGTACCCACCTCTATAACGAGACGGAACGGTCCGCGCTCAGGGTTGAGCCCGTTCCGCCGGATTTCTCAGGCCATACTGAAGAGGTTGCCGGCAGAATAGTCCTGCGTGAGAATTTTGACAGGCTCTTTGATAAATACCCCCTTCTGGTAACCTTCGGTGAGGATACGGGCAAAATCGGGGGAGTCAACCAGAGCCTGGAAGGATTGCAGGAAAAATACGGAGAACTTCGCGTCAGCGACACCGGGATCAGGGAGGCAACCATAATCGGACAGGGAATCGGTATGGCCATGAGGGGGCTCAGGCCCATAGCCGAAATACAGTATTTCGATTATCTGCTGTACGGACTGCAGACCATCAGTGATGACCTGGCTACCCTTCACTACCGGACGAGG
Source organism: uncultured Bacteroides sp. (assembly GCA_965603745.1). Taxonomy (GTDB): domain Bacteria; phylum Bacteroidota; class Bacteroidia; order Bacteroidales; family SM23-62; genus SM23-62. Next base: position 7,707 of record CBFDEE010000002.1, read on the forward strand.
GGAATACAATCCGCTCCCCTGATCATACGGACCAGGGGGCATCGCCTGGAAGGCATCTGGCACTCGGGTTCTCCCCTGAGCATGGTGATTAATTCAATCCGGGGTGTTTATATTTGCGTTCCGCGCGATATGACACGGGCGGCCGGCATGTATAATACCCTGATGGAAGGGGATGACCCGGCCCTGGTTATCGAGCCACTCAACGGATACCGTCTCAAGGAAAGAATGCCCCTAAATACCGGGGAATTCAGGATCCCGCTAGGCATACCGGATATCATCCGTAGCGGCAGGGATATCACCCTGGTTACATACGGATCATGCGTCAGGATCGCATGGGAGGCTGCAGGACAACTGGAACAATTTAATATTGACGTGGAACTGATTGATGTTCAGACACTGATCCCCTTTGACCTGCCCGGTTCAATCCTGGGATCGCTGAAGAAGACCGGCAGGGTAGTGTTTTTTGATGAAGATGTTCCGGGAGGTGCCACCGCATACATGATGCAGAAAGTCCTCGAAGAACAGGGAGCTTATAAACATCTCGATTCTGCTCCAGTGACGATTACCGGCAGGGACCATCGCCCGGCTTATGGGACCGACGGTGATTATTTTTCGAATCCGAATGCGGAAGATGTTTTCGAGGTGATCTACGACATGATGCATGAATCCAACCCGGCCAGGTATCCCCGGATCCACTGATGCACCCTTGCCGCCTTGTGAATCCTGCCCCCTGGCCATCCGTCCGGGGGCAAATCATCCCGGTAGTTTTCTCCGGCCACAGACTTAATCCTGCTCAGCCTGCTCATCCGCTGTAGCGGCAGCCTCCTCCTTGCCGGGATCGAAGCGCCGGATCCGGTAATTCAGCACGGCCACAAGCACGGTCATTATGGGACTGATGATATTGAAAAAGCAAAAGGGCAGGTAGGTAAGGGTGGGGACGCCCAGGACACGTGCCTGTGTGGCTCCGCCCGTGTTCCAGGGAACAAGTACGGAGGTGACTGTTCCCCCGTCTTCAAGAGTCCGGCTCAGAACTTCGGGCATCAGTCCCCGTTCCCGGTAAGTCCGGGCAAACATCCGGCCGGGGACTACGATTGCGATGTACTGATCGGATGCAGTGATATTGAAAAAAATGCTGGTGAGTACCGTGGACGCCACCAGTGAGCCTGTTGAGCGAGCGCGTTTAATGATGGATTCCGAAATCCTTGTCAGGAGTCCCGCTGAATCCATCGTCCCACCGAAGACCATGGCTGCAAGGATCAGCCATACCGTATCCATCATGCCGGCCATGCCGGTAGTTGTTAGCAATTCATTTACGGCTGCATTCTCTGTGGTAATCGAAATATTACCGAACATGGATTGCATGACGACCATATAGTTGCGCCTGATATAGCCGGATCCTTCGGCGAGCCTTTCGATCAATTCAGGCTGGAATATGATGGCAAAGACGGCTCCCAGAATCGTACCGATCAGGAGGGAGGGCACCGGAGGGACTTTTTTTATGATGACAAATATCAGTGCGGCGGGGACGATCAACAGCAAGGGACTGATGGTGAAATTCAGGCGGATCTGCTCGAAAACATCCTGGATGTCCGATGCACTCCGGCTATAATGATTCGTAAACCCGATGACCAGGAACAGGACCAGGGTAATGCTCATGGAGGGGACCGTGGTGATCATCATGTATCGGATATGTGTGAAAAGGTCAGTACCCGCCATGGCAGGGGCAAGATTTGTGGTATCTGAGAGAGGGGACATCTTATCGCCGAAATATGCGCCTGAAATGATAGCCCCGGCAACCATTCCCAAAGGGAATCCCATGGCATGGCCGATCCCGAGCAGGGCAATCCCTATGGTGGCTATAGTGGACCAGCTGGAACCCGTCGCCAGGGAAACGATCCCGCTGGTCACCACGGCTGCGAAAAGGAATATACTGGGATGAATGATTTGCAGGCCGTAGTAAATGAGCATGGGCACCACCCCGCTGAGCATCCATGTGCCGGCGAGGGACCCGATCAGCAGAAGGATCAGGATGGCCGGCATGGCCGATCCTATACTTTTCGCCACCTGGGCATTGATCTTGGTATATTTCACTTTCTGGGAGATGGCTATGATCCCTGCTACGGACGATGCCAGGAGAAGGGCGATCTGGTTGGCACCTGACAGGGTATCATCTCCAAAATAAAGGACATTGAAAGTAAGCAGCAGGATCAGACAAATGATAGGTATAAATGCCTGCAGCAGTGTGGGTTTCTTTTTGGTTTCCTCCATGAAACGGGCGTGAAAAACAACCGCAATATAGTAAAATGGGACCTGTATTTCATCTACGGCAGTGATTAGTTCATTATAAATTTCGTCTAAATAGTAAAAAACCTGCAGGCTGGGTATCATTTTTGTATTGAATTTGGATATATTGCATTCTGTTGTCTTTCTGATCATGGAACTGGATATAGATTTTTTCAGCATTGATAATAATAAGGTTGCCAAACAGGGAAGGGTCCTGATCTCCGAACCGTTTCTGAACGATACCTATTTCAAGCGTTCTGTGGTTCTTCTGACGGAGCACTCCGATGAAGGCTCAATCGGTTTTGTGCTGAACAAACCCGTGGACCTTTCGGTCAATGACGTACTGTCGGATTTCCCGGAAATCGATACGGAGGTTTCTATCGGGGGACCGGTCAATACCAATACGATCCACTATATCCACACTCTCGGGGAAAGCATACCCAACTCTGTAGAAGTGCTTGAGAACCTTTACTGGGGAGGGGATTTTGAAGTGATCAAGGATATGATCGCATCCGGCAGTATCAAGGGATCCGAGATCCGTTTCTTTCTCGGGTATGCCGGGTGGTCCCCAAAACAGCTTGAGAATGAACTGTCCGAAAATGCCTGGCTGGTTTCAGAGATGAAGACAGAACAGATCATGTGCAGCCCGGGAGATGATCTCTGGAAGGAAATTCTGGAAAAGTCGGGCGACAAATACAAGACCTGGGTCAATTTTCCCGAGAATCCCAGCCTGAATTGATACCCTGAGCCACCGTCCTCTGCTCATCCGCCAGAGCCTTCCAGATTCAAACTGTTTTTCAGCTGGGATATTCGCGTGAAATGACCGCTTCACGGCCTGTGTCTGCCTAAAAAATGGATATTTCGCTGATAAAATGCGATACCAGGTCCAGGTCAATCAGGATGGGGAAAACAAACCCGTAAACGGCACCCAGGAAATGCGCATCATGATTGATATTGTCCCGGTTCCTCCGGCTCATATAACTGCTGTAGACCAGGTACAGTATGGCAAATAAAATGCCCGGGATGGGAATTACGGCGAAAAAATACAGCCGGTCAAGAGGGGAGAAGAAAACACTTGTGAATATAACGGCGGAAACGGCTCCTGAGGCGCCAACGGAATTGTACCAGCGATTGTTCCTGTGCCTTACCAGGGTGATCAGTGAAGATATGACAATACCCCCGAAATAGAGCAGGCTGTATGTTAGGGCGGGACTGCTGATATAACCTGACATTCTGAGTTCCTGGAAACTTTTTTCGATATTGCTGCCGAAAGAGAATAAAACGATCATGTTAATAATCAGGTGTGTCCAGTCAGCATGCAGGAAGCCATGGGTGATAAGGCGATACCATTCTCTTTTCTGAGTAACCTGGTATGGATTGAGCATGAGCCTTGACATAACCTCCTCACTGTTGAATGCGATGACCGTAATAATGATGGTGACTACTATGATGATCAGTGTCATGTCAGTGCAATATTTTATAAACCAGCTCTTTGAGCAGGTCCCCGTGAGAAATACTGATATTTCCGAATCCCTTGGATTTCAGATCGAATTCCCGGAGGAGTGAAATAATCCGTACCGTTCGGGTAGGATCGTAATTCCGGGCAGCCTTCTCATAGTCCTGAACGAAATACGGATCGATTTTCAGCACAGAGGCTGCGTTACGCCGCGACCTGTCTTTCAGGAAGTGGTAGTTCAGCAGTTTGCTGAAGAAGAAATACATCGAGGTTATGCTCAGGGTAACCGGATTTGCCCTTGGATTACTTTCGAAATACCTGACGATACGGTTAGCTTTCAGGATATTTCTCTGCGCAAGTGCATTATTCAGCTCAAAGTTGTTATAGTCCTTGCTGATTCCTATATTTTCCTCGATATGCCGGGAATTAATGGTTTCTTCTCCCTCGTCGAGTACCAGGGACAGTTTTTCCAGCTCTCCGGCGATCTTTCCAAGGTCGCTCCCAAGGTATTCGGTAAGGATCATGGCGGCTTTCGGTTCTATCTTTTTACCACGTGATAAAAGGTATGAATTTATCCATCCGGGGATCTTATCATCGTAAAGCCGTCTTGAATCAAGGATGATGCCTTTCTGGTCAATTGCCTTGTAAAGTTTTTTACGCTTGTCAAGTTTCTTATACTTATAGTTAATGACAAGCAGGGTGGAGGCCAGGGGATTCTCAACATAGTGGATAAGATCTTCTATCCTGGCAAGTTCCTGGGCCTCCTTGACGATAACCACCTGCTGGCTGGACATCATGGGGAACTTCCTTGCAGCATTGATAATACCGGGGACATCCGAATCCCTTCCGTAAAGTACAGTCTGGTTGAAGGACTTCTCTTCTTCCCCCAGTACATTCTTCTCAATATAGTCTGTGATAAGGTCAATGTAGTATGGTTCTTCCCCCATCAGGAAGTATTTCTTGTTCTTAAGGTCTTTCAGTATCTCCTCGAATGTCATGGCCCGGATGTTAGAAACGGAGGTGTTTTACGGAATGGCCCTCTTCCTTGAGTTCTTTCAGTGCGTCTATACCAATCAGGAGGTGCTCGTCAACGAATTTGCCGGTCACCCTGTTATCGCTCTCCTGGGTCTTGATCCCCGAGGAAATCATGGGCTGGTCAGAGACCAGGAGAAGGGCGCCTGCAGGTATCCCGTTGGCAAAACCGACGGTAAAGATCGTGGCGGTTTCCATATCGATAGCCATGGAACGGGTACTTTTAAGGTATTTCTTGAACACATTATCATGCTCCCAGACCCTCCGGTTCGTCGTAAATACCGTTCCTGTCCAGTAGTCTTTTGCATGATCCCGGATACTGGAGGATACCGCCCGCTGCAGGCTGAATGCAGGCAGGGCAGGAACCTCGGCAGGCAGGTAATTATCAGAAGTTCCCTCATTCCTGATGGCTGCTATGGGGAGTATAAAGTCACCCAGTTTGTTTTTCTTTTTGAGTCCCCCGCACTTACCCAGGAACAGCACGGCCTTGGGATTTATTGCACCCAGCAGGTCCATGATGGTGGCTGCGTTAGCGGAGCCCATCCCGAAATTAATGATCGTTATTCCTTCGTATGTGGCGCATGGCATGGGCTTGGCCGGGTCAATGATGGATGTGCCATGGATACTGCAGAAGCGAGCCAGATAATGATCAAAGTTGGTCAGCAGGATGTGTTGCCCGAAATCATCCAGTGCCTGCCCTGTGTATCGGACCAGCCAGTTCTCGATGATTTCCTTTTTCGTTTTCATTCCCATACTTTTACAGTTCTTTCTATTTTTATATCGGATTAAGGGCTGTCAATGGAAACTCTAAATTTACCAACTTATTCCTTCTCTGTGAAATCTGAGGAAGGCAGATCTTATATTTTTGATTCCATCCGCAGAAAGTATGTTCTTCTGACTCCCGAGGAATGGGTAAGACAGCACTTTATCCGGTACCTGGTAGAGGAAAAAGGATTTCCGGCATCGCTGATTGCTGTCGAGAAAGAATTCAGGTTTAACAGGATGAAAAAGAGGACGGATATTCTCGCCCATGACCGCCGGGGAGAACCGGTCGTTCTTGTTGAATGCAAAGCGCCTGCAGTAGGGATCGGCCGGGAAGTTTTTAACCAGATAGGCCTTTATAACCTCAGCTATAATGTGCCCTGGCTGATCGTGACAAACGGGATGAAACATTATTGCTGCCGGTATGATGAAGGAAAAGCAGAATATCTGTTTACGGACAGCATCCCTGCCTGGGATGAAATTCAGGCCTCCTGATCATTCAATTTCTGAAGGATGTAGACATCCAGCCACTGATCCTTGCTTCGTAACCAGTCCACATGCTTTCCAGCCTCCTGAAATCCAAGCTTCCTGAACAGTTTCAGGCTTCCCGGGTTATCTTCCGAAACATGGCAGTAGACCTGGTGCAGGTGAAGGTTTCGGAAGGCATAGTCTATCAGGATGGACAGCGCCTCGGTGGCAAGTCCCTTCATCCGGTCCTCTTTCCTTGCGATGAGTATCCCGATACCCGCCCGCAGGTGCAGCGGATCGAAATCGAAGAGGTCGATGATGCCTATGACCTCATTTTCCTTATCCGATGTATCGGACCGCTCGATCATGAGCCTGAGCTGCCTGGCCTCATAAATATCCAGGTGGGCCTTATCCAGGTATTTCCGGAGCACATGCCTGGAAAATGGGGCTGTGGTATTACTCACCAGCCAGTTTGCCGGATCGTTCTCCCACTCATACAGGACATCCAGGTCGGAGGGTTCAATGGCCCTCAGTTTGATATGTTTACCTGCCAGGGGGATCAATGATTATTTCGTATTCAGGATCAAGAGTTCTGAACAGATCCTGATCTTTCAGGTACTGAATGATAATGGTATCGCCGGTTTCCGTGTGAATAAGACGGATCCTGAAATCCTCAGGGAAAACAGTTTTTTCAGTCGTGTGGGTGAATTCTTTCTCCCGCTCACCTATGGCCAGGTGGAAGATGTTAAAGGCATGGGGGCCTTCTCGTTCGATCTTCGACATGAATCCCTGGCTTCCGTCACCAACAGGATAATAGAAAAGATCATCACCGGTGGTATTGACAGGGTATCCTATGTTTATCGGATCCTTCCACTGCCCTTCTGTGCTAATATTGGCAAAGAACACATCGTAGCCGCCCATATTGAAGTGTCCCTCTGAACTGAAATAAAGACGCTTGGCGTTGTCTGAAAGAAAAGGGGTTTCTTCGTTATCCGGGGTGTTTATTGTGGGACCGAGATTGATGGCTTCCCCCCATGCACCTGAAGCAAGCCTTGTTGTGGAATATATATCAAGTCCTCCGTATCCACCGCGCCTTCCGGATGTGAAGTACAGGGTCTTTCCGTCTGGCGACAGGCTCGCATGGGTCTCATGGGTACCGGTGTTAACACTTGGTCCCAGAGGAGTGGCTTTAGACCAGAAATCATTGCCGAGAGTGCTTACATAGATGTCGCTATTATTCTCGTCATGTTTTACCAGGTAGAGTTCCCGGCCGTCATACGAGAGGCAGGTTGGATACATGTCACCGTCAGAACCTACCTGTGGATTAAGCACTTCGGGTTCTGTCCAGTTTCCGTTGACCTTTCTTGAGAGATGTATGGCATCATAAAATGCAAGCTCGCTTATGAAGATCATGGTGTTGCCGTCGCCGGAAAGGACGGCATTTTTATTGTCAGCGTTGATATTGATCGGGCTGCCGAGTTTAGTGAAATCAACATGGAGCGGTATATCCTGGATCATTTTTGCTCTCAGGCATGCCAGGACCTCATTCTCGACCATGCTGATGTTATAGTTGCCTTCAAAATCATCTGAAGCTGTAAATTCCTGGTAGGTAGTAAGGGCCTTATCCAGTTCATTGTTGAAGCGGTATGCATTCCCCAGGCTGAACCAGGCATGGTGCGGGGCTTTTTTTTCCTTGAAGGAGCGTTTCCTGTATTTGATGCTTGTACTGGTAATGGCTTTTTCCAGATAGGGTATGGCCATATATTCACGTCCGGGAATGTTCAGGTAGGTTTCCCCGGCCTTGAAATTGAAATTGGCATGATCCGGGTATTGCTCTGCAAGCTGCAGGTAATAATACAATGCTTCTTCATATTCCTCGGCGAAGAAGAAGAATTCTCCTTCGGAGAACAGTTCCTGCGGATCTGTAATGTCCTGTGCCTGAAGGAGCTGGCTAAAAAAAACCAGGAGAGCCGATAGTATGATATAACCGGGACTTCCTTTCATTTTCGGGTGTTTGATTATGGTTCTATAAATATAAACAAATTTCTTCTCTAACGCGCCGGGCGTTAACAGCAGTATTATCATTGACTCCTTCCTGGAAGAAATGGTTGCCGGGCCGGTTGCCCTTGACGGTTGAATTCTTCTATTTCCTGAGTTTATCGGGAACCCGGATCTCCTCGACTTTTACATTGGGAATATCCGGTTTAACAACTTGCATCTCAACTCTGCGGTTAAGTTTCCGGCCGTCTGGAGAATCGGATCCGTCAGGCATTGTATTCCTGGCCACAGGCTGTCCCTCTCCCCTGCCGACAGATTTGACACGCCTGCCGTTAATTCCCCTCTGGGTAATATAACTGACGACGCTGGCAGAACGCTTCTTCGAAAGCATCATATTGTAGTTCTCAGATCCTTTATGGTCAGTATGCCCTATAGCCTGAACCTCCAGTGCGGGAAACAGTTCCATTATTTCCACCAGATCGTTGAGGATTGATTTTGCTTCAGCTGTGAGGTCATATTTGTCAAAGCCGAAAAACACCGGCCGGATAAGATACGTAACAGCAGGGATTTCTTCTTCGGTTACGGGAACAACCGGAACAAGGGTTTCTGCAGTTTCCTCAGCAGGTTCTTCAGCCGGTTCCTCTGCAGGCTGGACGGTATCGGTAACCTCCTCTAGTGCCGGGGGAACTTCAGTGGCAGCCAGGTACTCAGCTTCAGATTCAAACATCTGGTAGCGGTAAATATCCCTCGAACCAAGATTTCCCTCCTCAAACAGTGCCTGGTAGCCATACTTGCCATTCCCGATAGGCACGAAGAAAAGGTCATCATCTGTGGTATTCAGGGGATAGCCCAGGTTTAAGGGTTCGCTCCAGCTTGCATCGGGAAGTTTCTCTGAGTAGAAAATATCGTAACCCCCGATGTTTTCATGCCCCTGGGAAGCAAAATACAGCACATTGCCATCCTCTGAGATGAACGGATGCTCCTCGTTCAGCTCGGTATTGATACCCTGGCCCAGGTTTACCGGTTCGGTCCATCCTTCTTCGCCCCTGGAACTGACCCAAATATCCATACCTCCGTAACCGTCTTTGCGGTTGCTTGCCAGGTAGAGGTAATTACCATCGCCAGAAATACACGCGTGTGATTCCCAGAATTTCGTGTTGATCTGCTTGCTAAGGAGTCTTGCCTTGCTCCACCGGTCACCCTCGTAAACACTCACAAGAATATCGGAATTAAAATTATCTTCCTGGTTCAGGTATAACTCATTCCCGTCCCGGCTGAGGCTGTTCACATACAGTTTGCCTTCGGGTTCCAGTTCGACGGTTATTTGCCTGGGTTCGGACCATTCCCCGTTTTCTTTCCTGGTGATCTTGATCGCATCATAAAAAGCCAGCTTTGTCATGTAAACCATGGTCTCTTCGTCGTAGGATACGACCGGATTGTAATCAGCTGTTCCTGAATTGATTATTTCCCCCGTATGCTCCCGTATATAATAGACGGGATTTTCCATTGCCCTCCTGGCATTGTTGCATGCCTCGATCTGTTTATCCGCATAATGGACCGTTTCGGATTCAGGGTCATCGGCCAGTTCCTTGTATTTATTGTACGATTCGACCGCCAGGTCCAGTTGATTGGTTATCCTGTATGCATTGCCCAGGTAAAGCCATGAGTCGTAGGGGGCCTTGGTTTCCTTAAAAATGCCTTCTTTGTATCGCTGGGTAAGATTCTGCACGGCTTTTTCAAGATAGGGTATGGCTTTATCCTTCTCACCCGGTATATTCAGGTAACAGATCCCCATCCTGTAATTGATGTTTGCAACGTTTTCGTAACCGCGAATGTAGAGCTTCTGGTATTCAACGAGGGCATCCGGGTAGGATTCCTCAACCAGCCAGAATTCTGCTTCGTAGAAGATATCGCGTAACACTTCCTGGTATTCCTGGGCCCGAGTAAATCCGGAAAGCATAAGAAGAATTAGAAAAACTGGCTGTATCTTTTTCATTTAAGGATGGTTTAATGGAAGTATAGCAAATTTAAAATTTAATTGGAATAATTGAAAAAAGATTTGTATTAATCGACAGGCTGTACCCGCGCAGGGAGCCGGAAACTCATATACGTGGGGGTATTCTCTCAAGTACGGGTTGCCCGGATGGAAAAGATCAGCTCTGTTCTTCGTCTTTACGCGTATCCCTCCGTCTGACGAAAAGTATCAGCACAATGACCACCGCGATCGCTCCGAGGAGGTAAAATACCCAACCCCGTCCCGCATTTTCTTCCTCATCTGTCGTTGGTGGCGGGGATACTTCTTCCACGATGGGCTCATACTCGACTATTTTCAGGAGATTCAGGAACAGCCTGATGACATCATCTTCGGTATAGTCATAGTATTTGGACTGATCAAGAAGATAATTGTACAGATCGTCAAGGTTCCTGATATTATTCTGCTCGGTATCGAGACTCAGAAGTAAATTCAGCAGATCCCCGGAGGAAGCCCCGATCATCAGTTTAATGATTTCCCTGAGGTCTTTTTCTCCCAGGTAATCCAGGAGCAGCATGACGGCATCTTCCCGGGTATAGTCATAGTTCTCAGATTCATCCATCAGGTAAGAGATCAACTCAACCGAGTTATCAATACCTTCCTTGTCCGGATCCAGATCCTGAAGCACCAGTAGCAGGTCCCCCGAAGCTATCTCGGTTAGGTTCCTGAGAAGTTCGTTCAGTTCCTCCCTCTGGGAGAGCTGGGCGAAAAGCCGGTTAACATCTTCTGCCGTGTATCCGTAATTGTCCGCTTCGGCATGCAGGTGCTCGTACAATTCCTGCAATGAACCTATTTCAGACAGGTCTGTGTCCTCAAGGGCCTTGTTAATGGCTTCATTATCGGAGATCAGGAGAAGCTGGTCCCTGTATGCGGACAGGTACTCCACCTGCATGTTAGCGATGACCAGGTCGTTAACATCCTGCCGGGTATAATTATATTCATCCACATGGTCCCTGAGCCAGAAAATCAGTTCCTCCTCGCTGTTAATTCCCTCTTTTTCCAGGTCAAGCTCCATGAGTACGGTCTGAAGGTTCCCTTCGGAATGTTCAAGCAGGTCCTGCCTCAGCGTTTCTGTTGCTGCCATCTCGTTTACGGGTGTGATGGCAAGTAATTGTCTGACTTCTTCGGTTGTAAAAGCCTGGTTTGCAGCCTGTTCGAGCAGGTACTCGTTCAGCTGTTCAGCCGTGATGATTCCCAGGGCAGCCAGTTCAATACCCCCGAGGAAGTTTTTAAGCTCTCCGTCTGCATTGGCATTGAGACGGTCGAGATAATCCTGCAATCCTTCTTCCGCTTCGGGCTGGCTCACGGTCTCCTGCACAGCGACAGGTTCTGTGATCTCGGGTGCGGGTGTATAAATGATATGCACGTCCTTGTAGCTGAGGTTCCCCTTTCTGTCGATCAGCTTGAATTTCAGGAGATTATTCCCGGGTACCGGGACGTATGCGTATGTAAAATGTCTTTTTTCGATAGGAAAGGAATCCTTTCTGACCTGTTTTCCTTCCTGGAGTACATCAATGTACAGGTCGGCTTTCCGTTCGAGTGTAAGGTCTATTTCCAGCGTATCCCCGGTATCCACAAGGATCAGCGTGTCTTTGACCTTGATATCGTCCTGTATCCTGAGTTCTTCCAGGTATTTGGCCTGCGTAAGCAGAATGGCCTTTTTCAGCTCGAGCTCTTTTTCCATGAATCCTTCGGGGATAACGAATGCATGTGTAGTCGGTTCAATGTCCTCTCCCTCGACAAGCAGCTCGTATTCCCCGACCGGGGCCTCGAAAGTGAACTCCCCGGTTTCATTATCCGCATACGCGATTGCCACTGTATCTCTTGAATGTTGCTCTATAACAGTGATCTTCAAAGGGTGGGTGAGTTTGTCAACGGTTGTGATCCCGAGTATGCCATTGACCTTGAATTTTCTGGGATGGGTTTTGGAATATATTTCATACAGGTAAATGTCGGAAAGTCCGTATCCCCCGTCCAGAAGCCTTGGGAAATAAGCAAATGTTCCGTTCCTTACGGGATGAAAGAACAGATCATCGTCGGGAGTGTTGATCGGATAGCCTGCATTGATGGGGACCGACCATTCACCATCTTCAAGCAGGGTTGAGTAGAATACATCGTAACCTCCCATGTTATAATGACCGTATGAGCTGAAGTACAGGGTTCTTCCGTCGCTCGTGATGAAAGGTGTTTCTTCGTTGTAACGGGTATTGATCGTGGGACCGAGATTCACCGGAATGCCCCATTCCCCTCCATTATCCCTAATGGAATAATAAATATCGAGTCCCCCGTATCCCCCCTTCCTGTTACTGGTAAAATATAGGGTGTCCCCTGTCCTGGTGAAGCAGGCATGTGACTCCCAGTACTTGGTGTTAATATTGTCGTTCAGCCTTACCGGGGGAGTAAAGAATTCGTCCACATACCGGCTCGAATATAGGTCACCGATAAAATTATCACTCCTGTACAGGATAAGTTCATCGCCTTCATAGCTCAGGGCCGTAGGATAGGCATCTTCATCCACCCTCAATTCTTCCATC
>CBFDEE010000003.1:0-18651 GCA_965603745.1 uncultured Bacteroides sp.
TTAACATTGTCCACATGATGGGGTGCTGCAAGCAGCGGGACAACCTCTCCCAGGTTAACAGAGATCTCTTCAGCGTAGCCGGCATCCTCATCCGCCCATATGCCATCGATGGCCGGCCCCTGAAAAAACTCCTGCAGAACATCGTCGGGAGGAAAAACGGCGTTCTTGGCCCCCATCTCGGAGGCCAGGTTGGCAAGGGTCATCCGTTCGGATATATTGAGGGAGGATACTCCCTCGCCGTGATATTCGATGGACCGGTAGTTGGCACCCGCCGATCCAATCATGCCTATGATCCAGAGCGACAGGTCCTTGGCGTAAACCCCTTTGCGGAGCTTACCTGTCAGAGTGATCTTCATGCTCTCGGGTACCCTGAACCAGGTTTCTCCCCGCTTCCATATCCCGGCCGTTTCCGTTCTGTCAATGCCTGCCGCCATGGCATTGAATGCCCCTGCTGTGCAGGTATGGCTGTCGGATCCTACGATCACCATCCCCGGGCGGGCATGGTATGACATGATCTGGTGGCAGATCCCCTTGCCCGCATCGTAAAACTTCTCCACCCCCTGGTCCCATGCGAAATCACGGACAGCCTGGTAATCGGTTGCCAGTTTTGCACTGGTGGGCGGGGCATTATGGTCGAGAACGATAAGCAGCCGGTCAGGGTCCGCAAGCCTTTCCCCATTCATTTTTTCGAAAGTTTTACGGATGCTGGCGGAATTATCATGCGATAATACCAGGTCCGGCTTTTTAAAAACGATATTGCCCTGCGGGGCATCCAGTATTTTTTCTACAAATGTTTTTCCCATGGTCCACGGGTCCTTTGAAATGCTTCTTTAACGGTTTCTTCCCGGCCGCCTAGAAAAGTCCCCCTTTCCGGTAGATCTCCATCTGAACCTCCGAAAAGGGACTGGAGGAAATCTGCTTCTTGTTGCGTTCATTCCGGATTTCGCCAGTCTCAATATTTACATATACCTGGTCTCCGTCCTTCAGTTCCAGTTTACTGATCTCCCCTGCAACCAGTATCGGAAAGGCCGCATTGATCGCATTGCGCTCATAGATCGCCCCGAAAGATCCGGCCACAATGCAGGAAATGCCCAGCGACACAAAACAGTCCACCGCCTGTTGCCGGGAACTGCCGGCCCCGAAATTCCTGCCTGCGAACAGGATATCTCCCTTCCCGGCCTTTTCGGCGAAGGATTCATACCCTTCGAGGTTTCCCAGGGCATGTTTTCCCATCTCCCCTATATCCGTTATTGTGAGATGCCGGTTATGAAAGATCATGTCGGTGTCGATGTCTTCCCTGTCTATATTCCAGGCCCTGCCTTTGAATTCTGTGGGACTGCCCTGTGGGGCAGCCTTTTTCCCGGTATCCTTACCGGCAACCGTACCATCAGTCTTTCGGGCAGCCTTTCCTGCAGTCTTCTCATCCGGGAATCCCTTATCAGGATCTTCCCAGTCGTCCGCCTCTTCCGGATGATCTTCTATCTTTCCTTCGGGGATCAGGTCGGGGGAGGTCAGAAAGCCCGCCACGGCCGAGGCTGCCGCTATCTCCGGTGAGGAAAGGTAAACTTCGCCCTGGCCCTGCTTCCCCGGAAAATTGCGGTTACCGGAACTTATTGTCACTTCACCGGGACCGTTCTGTCCTACCTGTCCCGCTGCACAACCAGCACAGCCGGGATTGGACACAAGCGCCCCTGCATCCTTGAATATTTCTATCAGTCCCTCTTCAAGGCAGTGATTCCATATCCGGTCGGTGCACGGAACAATCTTAAGCACCACTCCCTCGGCCACCTTATGGTCTTTCAGCACTTCGGCAGCTGCACGCAGATCCTCCATCCGGCCATTGGTGCAGCTCCCTATGAATGCAGAGTCTATATGCACTCCTTTCAGCTCCTCGACCGGTATCGCATCGTGAGGTTTTCCCGGCCTGGAAATCATGGGGGTAAAACGGGTGGCATCCAGTTCAACCTCATCAGCATACGAAGCGTCCGCATCTGCTCCGATCGCATCGATCTTCCGGGCGATCCTGGACTCGCAGTAGCGGATAACCTCTGTGTTCGGCGGGATGAGTATGCTGACGGCGCCCAGCTCGGTTGCCATGGAAGCGATGGTGATCCGCATATCGAGTGAGAGGGTCTCGACGGCATCACCATACAGCTCAATGGCCTTCCCCAGGAAAGTATTGGCACCGAAGCGGGCCAGCAGGTTCAGGACCATATCCTTGGCGCTTACCTTTTCAGGGATCCCGCCCCGGATGGTCAATTTTACCGTTTCAGGGACCTTGAACCAGACTTTCCCGCTGCTCCATGCGGCTGCAATATCCTTATCTCCCATCCCCTGGCCGAAAGCGCCGATGGCCCCCAGGATATTGGCATGGGAATCGGTGGATACGGCCGTGGCACCGGGGTAGACCAATCCCTCCTCAATCATGAGATGCGTACCAATTCCCCTGTTGATATCGTAAACCTTTATGCCATGCTCCCTGGCAAACAGCCGGCAGATATGCTGGTTGGCCGCATACTTCTGGTCGGATCCCGTCGGATTGCAGTCGAACGTGAAAAAGGTCCTGTCCGGGTCATCGATCCCCAGGCTATTTTCCCTTATATTCTTTACAACGTTGGCTCCACCGAAATCCCGGGCCACCCGGGCATCGATTTCCACATCGATAATATCGCCGGGCTTAACTGTCTCAGCACTGCTGTGGCTGGCCAGGATCTTTTCGATCATTGTCATTCCCATGGTACAGGATTTTAAATCGGTTCTGTAAAAATACAAGGATTCCGTTAAACAACACCCGGATGCGCCTGTGAATAAAATGCTATTTTTGGGGATTCCTGCAGGGAACATGAAAAGGAGCACGAAATCAAACATATGGAAACTCTATCTGATCAAGATATCCAAGTGGTTCATGCTGTTCATGCCCTATATCGTGCCCTTCTATACCTCCAACAACCTGGACATGCAGCAGGTGATGGTCCTGCAGGCCATCTATTCGGTATCCATTGTTGTTCTTGAAATACCTTCCGGCTACTTTGCCGATGTCATCGGGAGAAGGCGTACACTGATCCTGGGAGCGGCTATGGGTGCGATTGGATACACCATTTACAGCTTTTCATTCGGTTTCCTGGGATTCCTGCTGGCGGAACTTGTCCTCGGGTTCGGGCAGAGCTTCATTTCGGGAGCCGATTCCGCCATGCTGTACGATTCCCTGCTCGACAACCGCAAGGAAAAGGAATATATGAAGTTTGAAGGAAGGATGGTTTCCATCGGGAACATCGCCGAGGCAAGCGCAGGTATAGCAGGCGGTTTCATCGCCCTGATAAGCCTCAGGGCAAACTTCCAGGCTCAGGCTGTCGTTGCATTCCTGGCCCTTCCGGCCTCCATACTCCTGGCGGAGCCGGCACAGCATAAAAGACTGAAAACTTTCACTTTCCGGACAATCCTCCTGGTCGTAAAGGATTCCCTCTTCGTCAACCGGGAATTAAGAACCAATATATTCCTATCGGCCATTATCGGAACGGCCACCCTCACCATGGCCTGGTTTGCCCAGCCCTACTTCAGGCATATAGGCCTGCCCCTGTCGCTCTATGGACTGATGTGGACCCTGCTGAACCTAACTGTGGGACTGGCAGCCATGGCGGCTTACCGGCTGGAGGCAAAGCTCGGGCCCGGGCGGACCGCCCTGGGTGTCGCCATCCTGATCCCGGCCGGGTACCTGCTGCTGGGGGTCATGCACTCAGTCTGGACCCTGACTGTGCTTTTCGCCTTTTATATCATCAGGGGTATAGCCACCCCTGTCCTGAAAGATTATATCCACCGCCTGAGTGCCTCGGAGGTAAGGGCCACGGTTCTGTCCGTCCGTAATTTCATCATCAGGCTCTGCTTTGTGCTGGTCGGTCCCCTTATGGGAATGCTGACCGATAACATGGGACTCCAGACAGCGCTGGTTTTCGGGGGGATGGTATTTCTTGTACTGGGACTCCTGTTCGCCCTGCTTTTCAGGCGATACAACCCCTGATCAGGTTTCGATGCTCATCATGTCCCATGCAAAACCGACATTCCCGGGCAGTTCCGGTCCGATTTCAGCGGACTTTCCCATCATGTGGGATACATGGGTAAAATATGCCTTCCCCGGCCGGACCTCATCAATAACAGCGAGTGCCTGTTCAAGGTTGTAGTGGGAAATATGCTGTTTTTTTCTCAGGGCACAGATGGCAAAGTGTCCGATTCCCCTGATCTTGTCAATTTCTTCTGGAGCAATAGAATTCGCATCCGTTATATAGGCGAAATCACCAATGCGGAAACCCAGCACGGGAAGACGGTAATGAAGCGCCCGGATGGGGATTACCTCAATGTCTCCCAGCCTGAACGGCCGGTTTTCAATGATATGAAAATTGACCTGTGGGATGCCCGGGTACTTGCGCTCGGCAAATACATAGGGGAATGAATGGTGAAGCGCCCGGAGAACACGTTTTTCGCCGTAGAGGTCCATGGATTTTTTCTGGATATAGTTATACGCACGGACATCGTCGAGTCCCGCAATATGATCCCGGTGTTCATGGGTATACAGTATGGCATCCAGCTGCCCGACACGGGCACGGAGCATCTGTTCCCTGAAATCCGGACCCGTATCGATCAGGATATTCCTGCCTCCCTCCTCCACCAGGACCGACGATCGAAGCCGTTTATCCTTCGGGTCTTCAGAAAGGCATGTGGGGCATGTACAGGCAATGACCGGTACCCCCTGTGATGTCCCGGTTCCCAGAAATGTGATCTTCATCTTATTAACAGGCCTGAAATTAGTAATAAATTTTTGTTTCCGCTTAAATGATCTGCCAGCTGCGGCTGCAGTTCGGATCAAAAAGGTAAATTTACAGGAAAACTGGATTAATCATAATGTCGGCAGTACTGTACCTTATCCCGGTGACACTGGGTGATTCCCCTGCTGGGAACGTTATCCCGGCACTTCCCCTGGAGATCATTAATGAACTTGAATATTTCGCTGTAGAGGACCTGCGTTCAGCCAGGAGGTACCTGCGAAAGGCGGGATTGAAGACCGATTTTGACAAACTGCAATTCTATCTTCTGAACGAACACAGCTCCGACGAAGATCTTGATGAAATGCTCGGGCTGCTGCTTGAAGGCAAGTCCATGGGGATCCTGTCCGAAGCCGGGGTGCCGGCTGTGGCGGATCCGGGCGGGGGACTGGTAGCCATGGCTCACAGGCATGGTGTTAAGGTGGTTCCCCTCGTCGGACCATCATCCATCCTGCTTGCACTTATGGCATCGGGAATGAACGGGCAGTCTTTCCGTTTTCACGGGTACCTCCCCGTTAAGAATCCACAGCGGACAAACAGGATCCGGCAAATTGAGAAAGATGCACTGGAAAGCGGAGAGACCCAGATATTCATGGAAACCCCGTACCGTAATATGAGCCTCCTGGAGGACCTCCTTAATTACTGCAGGAATGAAACGCTGTTATGCCTGGCTGCCGATATCAGCCTGGATACGGAATTCATCAGAACAAAAACCATCCGTGAGTGGAAAAAGGAACTGCCGCAGCTGCACAAGCGGCCCGCCGTTTTTTTGCTGAACAGGACCTGATTCTCACCTGAATCCGACCGGAGCCCGGCCAGAATCCCTCCCGGGCCGGATATGGGATCCCCCTGGAACGGATCGCTTAAAGCGGTAATACGTCCTCGATCTCAATATCGAATACCAGTGTCATGTAACCGGGGATCGGTCCGGATCCGTTTGCCCCGTAAGCGATATCGTACGGGATAATGATCTGGGCCCTGGTACCATTCTGCATCAGCTTGAGA
This sequence comes from uncultured Bacteroides sp., assembly GCA_965603745.1. Taxonomy (GTDB): domain Bacteria; phylum Bacteroidota; class Bacteroidia; order Bacteroidales; family SM23-62; genus SM23-62. The sequence goes on from CBFDEE010000003.1 coordinate 5,820, forward strand.
GCCTCATCCCAGGCGGGAATATATGTATCCGCAGGCATGTCCACCGTCATGACCGTGCCATCCACATTGGAGTCGAACACCCTTCCATCAAGAAAAGTGCCGGTGTACCAGAGTTCCACGATATCCCCGTTCTTGATGTATTCACCAAGCCCGGCCATCTGCTCAATATAGATCAGGCCTGATTCCGTAATAACCTCATCCTCAATGTTATTTTCCTCCATATAAAGTATAATCTGGTTGGTCTGAAACATCTCGGGATCATTGAAGGAGTTGATCAGATCGATGGCATAGATATGAGTGGAATATGCGGGCGACAGGCCTGAGGAGTATCCGCCGAAGCCATTGATGCTGGAAGGCAGGATCAATTCTGCAACCCCGCCTTCTTTCATAAATGTCAGTCCCTCATCGAGCCCGGGAACCATGGTATGGCCAACTTTCAGGCGAATGGGGCCGTACAGTGTGTTTTCATTGTGAACGTCATGGGAAATCGCAACATCCTCATAGCTGGTACCGATCACGGTACCGTCAACCAGTTTCGTGGTATATTCAAAATCCACGATGTAATCCTTCGCCACGCCGTTCCCCGTTCCTTCCGTGATCTCGATGTAATAGAGCCCTGATTCGGTGGGTTCCTCGGTAATGTTATTGTCTGATATATATTGCTCTAAGAGCCTCATCTCCTGATCTTTGAGCTCCTGGGTATCGTCTTTCTTACAGCCCTGGAATAATAGGGATACCATGATTAGTATGATCCCCGCACTGAATACTCTTCTTCTTTCCATAATTCAATATATAATTATAATACACATGATGGGAGAAATCCCCTGATGGTTGCGTTTATTCTGATATAGCTGCCAGTAATTCGATTTCATAGATGATGATTGATCTTGCCGGGATCCGTGTTTCATCCCCCAGCAATCCGTACGCAAGATGGGGAGGAATGATCAGCCTTGCCTTCTCTCCTTCCCGCATCATTTCCACACCCTGTTCGAGTCCCGATATCTCCTGGCCTTTGCCAAGCTGAAACTCCTTATGGCCATCCTTCTCAGATGAATAGCACAAAGTCCCGTCCAGAAGGCTCAGCCGGTAGTCAAGCCGGATTTTCATTCCTTCTTCCGCAAGCCTTCCTTCCGAGGATTCGTAGATCTCATAGAACAGGCCTGATTCAGTGACCTGCATCTCCCAGCCACGTCGGTTCGCGTAACCTTTTATCAGGTCAATATCCTTCTGAACCAGGAACTTGTTTATCCTCAGCAGCATTTCTTTTTCCTCCTCCGGGGTGATTGAAGGGGGACTCTCCTCTCCAGGGGCGTTCCTGCATGAATACAGGATGACGGCAGCTATGGGGATGAGGATAAGTATCCTAGAAGATCTATGGTAAACTGTTGATCTCACTGCTGTATTCTGCTATCAGGGATTCAAAACGTTTGATCGTATCCCCGAGGTTTTCTTTCGATTCACCGCCGGCCGCATTATGATGCCCGCCTCCGTTAAAGTACTTCCGGGCAAAGCGGTTTATGGGAAATTCGCCCTTGGAACGGAAGGATATCTTCACATGGTTCATTTTTTCAAGGAACAATGCCGTTACCCGGATATTCCTTATCGAGAATGGATAATTGACAAAGCCCTCGGTGTCACCGGAAAGGTGATTGTACCGTTCCATCTCTTCCCGGCTCAGATAAATGTAGGCGGTTCTGTGTTCCGGCAGGACAACCATCTTCTCCTGGAGGCTGAATCCGAGCATGTGCATCCGGTTTTCGGAATAATTATCATAAACCAGGCTGTGGATACGGTCCTTGTTAATGCCTGCATTCAACAATTCAGACACAATAAGGAAGGTTCCCGGTTCCGAACTGTTGAAGCTGAAACAACCTGTATCGGTCATGATCCCGGTAAAGAGGCACTCAGCAATGGTCTTATCGATGCTCTCCTTCCCGTCAAGGTCAACTATCAGCCTGTAGACCAGCTCTGCAGTGGAACTTGCCAGAGGTACGGAAATCACATGATCCGTAAATTCAGCAGGGCTCGGGTGGTGGTCAACCAGTATTTTAAGCACATCCGTTCTTTCAAGGATATCCTTTATTCCCCCAAGTCTTTCGGGTTCATTAAAATCAAGGCAGAATACCAGGTCGGCCGTGCCGAGTTCTTTTTCAACCAGTTCTTTTTGTCCCCTGAAATCAAAGATCTGCCCCGCTCCATCCATCCATGACAGGAACTGGGGAATGTCATTCGGGACAGCCATGTTGACCGTGCATCCCCTGTTTTTCAGAAACCGGTACAATCCCAGCATGGATCCGATGGCATCCCCGTCAGGATTCATATGCGTGAGGATGACCACGCGGATGGGCGCAGTAAGCACCTTCCTGAGTTTTTTATAGATCGCTTCCGGCAGTTTTGACTTCATCCTTTTACAATACTCTACAGGGAGGTCAAAGTTAGAAATATTCTATTTCAGTCCAATTCAAAAAAATGGTATATTCACCGGCTGATAATCTTAAATATTCAGGCAACATGGCTGAAAATATTACACTGACAATGATTAAACCCGGTGCCTTCCGCAGAGGTTATACCGGTCCCATTCTGAACATGATCAACGAGGCGGGATTCCGGATCATCGCCATGAAACTCACAAAACTCAGTGTCAAACAGGCAGAGGAGTTCTATGCCATACACCGCAGCAAGCCCTTTTATGAGAGCCTTGTGGAATTTATGTCCTCCGGTCCCATCATTGCCGCCATACTGGAAAAAGAGAATGCCGTTGAAGAATACCGTAATCTGATCGGGGCCACAAATCCTGAAAATGCACAGGAAGGCACGATCCGTAATAAATACGCCGAATCCCTTCAAATGAACGCGGTTCACGGATCCGACAGTGACGAGAACGCTGTTATTGAGGCTGATTTCTTTTTTGCAAAGAGCGAACGTATATCCTGCATGTAGCTCAGCGGAAAACGATTTCCATTACCAGTTCCTCGCCGGCTGCTTCGTTCAGCTTCTTTTTAATCTCATCCTGCAGCATGTAAAGCTCATTCTTCACCACCGAGGAATTGAGGTGCACATAAAGCCTGCCGTTCTTAAGGTAGATCTTGCTGGTCGCCCTGGCGACGGACTTCCCGAGCAGGCCTTCCCAGGATTGAACCAGCTGCCTCTCCTTCAGGGGTTTTTCAAGCTTTGAGTCTTTTAAATATGCCCGGATCGCTTCAGCCAGGCTCTGGGTATTGCTTCTGTCCATGATTACTCAGTACGGCTCGTTTTCATGACTTTTCCCAAACCGCTTCATTCATATATAATTTTTTCGTCCTGTCCATGATTATACTCCTGCTCAATGACTCCTTCGGTTTCCACCTGGAATAGCTTATAGTCAATGGAAAGGCCGCTCAGTACTTTTTTAATGCGTTCGCGGTTGGTATCCGTGATAAAGATCTGTCCGAATTCACGCTCTGCCACCAGCCGTATGATCTGGCGCACCCTCCGCGCATCAAACTTGTCAAACACATCATCCAGCAGCAGGATGGGTTGAAATCCGTTCACCTTCCTGATGAAATCGAATTTGGCCAGCTTCAGGGCCACCAGGAATGTTTTCTGCTGTCCCTGGCTGCCTATTCTTTTTATGGGATGGCCGGACAGGCTCATGATAAGGTCATCCTTATGGATCCCCGTTGTCGTATACTGCAATATCCTGTCTTTATGCTCGTTGTCTTTGAGGAGGGATCCATGGTTTTTTTCATTCAACTGTGAGAAATACTCGAGTCCGATCTCCTCCCTGCCTTCCGATACCGAATTGTAGTATTCCTGGAATATGGGAACCAGCTCCCTGACGAATTCCAGGCGCTTCCGGTGAATATAGCTTCCATTTCCGATAAGCTGTTCATCCCAGACCTCGAGCAGTTCAGGCTGGAACCTTCCGCTGCGGTGAAAATCCTTCAGAAGTACATTCCTCTGTCCGAGGGCCCGGTTATATCGCATAAGGCATTCCAGGTATTCACTGTCAAACTGTGAAATGACGGCGTTCATGAATTTCCTTCTCTCATCGCTGCCTTCGATGATCAGGCTGCTGTCCGCCGGTGAGATCATTACGACCGGCAGGAGGCCGATATGTTCCGAGAACCGGGGATAGTCCTTCCTGTTGCGCCTGAACTGTTTGGGCTTGCCCTTCTGAACCCCGCAATGGATCTTTTCCGGCAATTCTTCGCGCAGGTATTCCCCCTGGATCAGGAAATGTTCCTCCCCGTGCCTGATATTCTGGGTATCGACCGAGTTGAAATAACTCTTCGTCATGGAAAGATAATAGACCGCATCGAGCAGGTTGGTTTTACCGGTCCCGTTATCCCCCACGAAACAATTGATCTTACGGCTGAAGGACAGTTCCAACTGGTCGTAATTCTTAAAATTCACAAGGGAAATACGGGACAGGTGCATATTGGATACCTTTCTGGACAAAAATAGGAAAACTGAGGGGAATCTATCGTTTTTTTATTCAGGCAAAACGATTACATTTGCGATGTTTTTTACAGAACTCATTATCATCAGATTAAAATGGCACAGAAGAAGCAAAGTAAAGACACCGGCATGGAAGGCGTTGAAGGTGCATTGACAAGAACCGAACAGTTTATTGAGGATAACCAGAAATGGATCGTACGCGTGGTGACCGGGGTACTGGCGATCGTGGCGATATTAATCGGGATCAAAAGGTTTTACCTGAATCCCCTGGAGGAAGAAGCGCTCGGGCAGATGTTCGTTGCAGAACAGTATTTCGAGGTGGATTCATTCAACCTGGCACTGTACGGAGACGGCAACTACTCCGGGTTTCTGCAGATAATAGACGATTACGGGATCACCAAAGCCAGTAACCTGGCCAACTATTATTCGGGAATCGCCTTCCTGAGAACCGGGCAGTACGAAGATGCCATCGAATATCTGAGCAAGTTCAAGTCGAAGGATAAAATGGTCGCTCCCATCGCCACCGGAGCCATAGGGGATGCCTATGTGGAACTGGGTGATATTAAAGAGGGACTGTCTTATTATCTGAAGGCGGCGGGACTTTCCGAAAACAATTTTACGACCCCTATGTATCTGATGAAGGCCGGCCTGGTCTATGAAAACCTCGGTAACTACAGGAAAGCCACGGAGATCTATGAACAGATCCAGCGGGATTTTCCTGATTATTCCAGAAGCAATAACATCGAGAAGTACATCACCCGCAGCAAACTGCAGTCCTAGCCTATGGCTACAAATCTTAAGAATCTTTCCGAGTATAACCGGGATGATATCCCTTCCGGGGAAGGGATGGTAGTAGGCATCGTAGTGGCCGAATGGAACCATGAAATAACCGCAGAACTGCTGGACGGGGCCGTCCGGACCCTCAAAAGGCATGGCGTAAGGGAAGAAGATATCCGGATCGGGCATGTACCCGGCAGCTTTGAATTACCTCTCGGGGCGCAATGGATGGCCGAATCGGGAAATCCCGATGCTGTTATTTGCCTTGGTTGTGTAATACAGGGAGAAACCCGGCATTTCGACTACATCTGCCAGGGGGTAACACAGGGAATAACAGACCTGAACCTGAAGTACGGACGGCCTTTTATCTTCGGTGTGCTCACAACAGATACGCTGCAGCAGGCAAAGGACCGTTCCGGGGGAAAGCATGGTAACAAGGGTGATGAAACCGCCATCACAGCCCTCAAAATGGTAGACCTGAAAAGAAACCTTTAAGGAAATCCCCGGCCGCCGTTTTATCCGGCCGGCCAATCATCGCATCATCGGCTGTTCTACAGGCCGGCCAATCATCGCATCTTTCGTTCTCCAGGCCGTGCGTCTGGCTTATCGAAGAACCATTCTTCTCCTACTTTTTCTTTGGCGGCTTGTATCCCCGCTGTTTGGCCATATCCTCCAGGCGTTTCTGGAACCCGCTTTTCTTTTTGGCAGACGGTTTTTTCTGGCTGTTCTTCAGCTTTGCACGAAGGGCATCCTCATCAACGAATTGCTTGACAAGCTGGTTCTGGCCGAAGGTAATTATGTTGGCCAGGAAATAATAGTAAGTCAGGGCCGATGACCAGTTGTTCAGCATGAACATGAACATGATGGGCATCATGTACATCATACCTTTCATGCCGGGCATCTGGCTCTGTGACATATTGGCCTGGTTGCTGATCCGCATGGTCAGTATGGTTGAGGCGGTCATCAGCAGGGTAAACAGGCTGACATGGTCGCCGTACATGGGTATGGTAAAGGGCAGGTTCAGTATTGAATCGTAGGTGGACAGGTCATGGGCCCAGAGGAAGCTCTGCTGCCTGAGCTCAATGGAGGTCGGGAAAAACCTGAACATCGCGATGAGTATCGGCATCTGGAGAATGACCGGGAGGCAGCCTCCCATGGGACTCACACCGACTTTCTTGTACAGTGCCATGGTGGCCTGCTGGCGTTCCATGGATTTATCCTTCGGGATCTTTGCATTGATCTCATCGATTTCCGGTTTTAAAACCCTCATTTTTGCCATGGACATATACGAGCGGTAGGTCAGCGGGAACAGGACCAGTTTGATCATGATCGTCAGCAGGAGGATGATAAGACCATAACTGCCGATGAAATTATCCAGGAAATTAAACACGGGGATGATCGCATATTTATTGATCACCCTGCTGAAGAACCCGCCAAGGCCAACCAGGTCCTGAAGCTGCAGGTCAAAGGTTTTCAGGGTGTTGTAATGGTTGGGGCCGAAATAAAACCGGAAATCCTGCGAGAGTTCCCCTGCCGGGGCAAACGGGATACCTATCTGCGATTCGAAAGTATAAAGGTAGTTCGGGTCTTCATCCAGCTTGGTTGATTGTACCAAGGCATTTGCAAAACTCTCCTCTGCAATGAATACCGAGGAGAAAAACTGTTGCTTGAACGCCACCCAGCGTACCTTGGTGGGAACATTCTTCTCCTGAACATCTTTTTTTGACCGCATGGACAGCCTTTCCACCTCATCCTGGAAATGCTTCAGGAAAATTGAGGTATAATTCAATTCATTCATACGCCCCATTTCCTGCTGGGGGACGTATATATTCCAGTAGAGGTCGATAAAATTATTATTCGCTGAAAGCAGCTCGGCCAGGTCCACAAACCGGAGTTTAAAACCCACCATATAACTGCCAGGTTCCATGGAATAAACATATTCGATATAACGTCCCTCCCCTGCAGGCAGCTTCATAGACAGGCTCATGGGTCCTGCACTGGCATCAATATGCGTCTCATCCGTTCCCGGATCAAAGAACATCTCATTTGTATTGATAATCTTAGTGCCTGATTTAAATTGCATTCCGAATACCGTTGAATCCCCGTCGAAAAGAACGAGGGGAAGCGAATCATGGGTCTGGTATTCCTTGAGCTGGACAGAATATGGCCGTCCACCCAGGGTGGATACCCTGAGTTTTATCCTGTCGTTTTCCAGTGTAACATACTTCTTTGATCCGCCGGCGCCTTCTGCAAAAGCACCATATTTATTACGGTAATCCTCAGGTGAAAATGCTTCTTCTTCTGTTGCTGCAGCGGGGCCGGTTTCACCGGCAGGCGGCACATCCTCAATCTGCTCTGCCTGCTGAACCTGCTGCCTCTGTTCTTCCTGCATCCTGAACTGCTCTGCCAGGGCAACGGAATCCCTGATCCTTTGCTGTTCAGCCTGTTCTTCCCTCGACGGCTTGGTGAAAAGAGAATATCCGATCAGTATGCCTGCAATCAATAATAAGCCGATAATTGTATTTCTGTCCATTTTTTTAATCTTTCACCTGCCGGTGCCTTCATCAGGCCCGGCATATATCCTGTTAGACGTTTTTAACCTGTAATTCTTTTTTTTTTAAGGGATGTATCCATTGAAGCTTTAACAAAATGTATAAAAAGCGGATGTGGTTTCATTACCGTACTGCTATACTCGGGATGGAATTGTACACCAACAAACCATGGATGTTCCTTCAGTTCCATTATTTCAACCAGTTTGCTGTCGGGATTGATTCCTGATGCAACAAAACCATTTTTCTCAAATTTATCTAAATAGTTGTTATTAAATTCATAGCGGTGCCGATGCCGCTCCCTGATAAAAGTCTTATTATAGGCATCATGCACCTTTGTGTTTTCCCTTATATCACATGGATAGGCACCGAGCCTCATGGTTCCTCCCTTTTCGGTAATACTCTTCTGCTCCTCCATCAGGTCGATCACCGGATGCGCTGTATCGGGATTCATCTCCGTCGAATGTGCATCGGCAAGTCCAAGTACGTTCCTGGCAAATTCCACAACGGCACACTGCATGCCCAGGCAGATGCCGAGAAAGGGTATATCATTATTCCTTGCATAACTGGCTGCCTGGATCTTGCCTTCGATTCCCCTGTCTCCAAATCCTGGTGCAACGATAATTCCTTGCTGCTCACCCAGAAGCGTGGATACATTATCAGCGGTAATATCCTCGGAATGGATGCAGTTGACCCTGACCTTGCATTTATAGGTAGCCCCGGCATGACTGAGGGATTCTATGATTGATTTATAGGAATCCGCAAGTTCGACATATTTACCGACCAGTCCTATCTGTATTGTTTTCTCAGGATTCTTGAGCCTGTTCACAATGTCGGTCCACGGTCCCAGATCAGGTGCCCTTGTATCTTTTAAGGCCAGCTTCCGTATTGAGATCTCGTCCAGTTTCTCCTTCTGCATCAGCAGCGGTACCTCGTAAATGGTGGATACATCAACGGATTCAATCACGGCATCGTATTCTACGTTGCAGAACAGGGCAACTTTTTCACGAATGTCAGGTGTCAGGTTCTTCTCTGCCCTGAGGACAAGTATATCAGGCTGGATCCCGTTCTCCAGGAGGACCTTGACCGAATGCTGGGTAGGCTTTGTCTTTAATTCTCCGGTTGCGGAAAGATACGGTACCAGTGTCAGGTGGATAAACAATGTATTTGTGGGTCCCAGTTCAAACTTCAGCTGCCTCACCGCTTCAATGTATGGCAGGGATTCAATGTCACCCACCGTTCCTCCGATCTCTGTAAGTACAATATCGTATTTACCTTTCTGTCCCAGCAGCATGATCCGGCGTTTTATCTCGTCGGTTATATGAGGGATGATCTGTACCGTTTTACCCAGGTAGTCACCCTTGCGCTCCTTATTGATGACCGACTGGTAGATCCGTCCAGTCGTGACATTATTTGCCTGGCTTGTGTGAATGCCCAGGAATCGTTCATAATGCCCGAGGTCAAGGTCCGTTTCAGCTCCGTCTTCGGTCACATAACATTCACCATGCTCATAGGGATTCAATGTTCCGGGATCAACATTGATATAAGGATCAAGTTTCTGAATGGTGACCGACAAGCCCCTTCCCTGCAGCAACATGGCCAGGGAGGAGGATACGATTCCCTTTCCAAGCGATGAAGTAACGCCTCCAGTAATGAATATGTACTTTGTAGAACCCACGGCTGTTCTCAGTATTTGATATATATCATTGAGTTAACTTCACCTGTCCTGGTCAAAATTATCGATCAATTCGATCTTCTGCTCAAGCAGCTGGATGGATTCCCGGGCCCGGTCAATTTTAGATTGCACCTCCTTGATCATGGATTCGGCATTCTTCGACTTTGCGAAGAACCCGATGTTATTCTCCCATAACACAATATCATTCTTCAGTTGCTGCAGCCTGTTTAAATACCTTTCCCTCTCCTGTGAAAGCTTGATATCTGCCTTTGGCTTCTGCAGCATATTGTTCATCTTGTTCCTGAATTTAAGGAGATTCTTCCTGCTGTCATTGATATCAAGATTGTCAAAATGCTTATTGATCGCCTTACGGAACTGCTCCTGCAGGGCCTCCTTTTCCTTGAATGGGACGAAACCGATCTCCGACCACTTTCGCTGGTATTCGTTCAGCAGCTTGAAATTATCTTCAACATTTTCAGATAGCTTAAGCGATTCAACCTCTTTCAGGAGTTTCTTCTTTTCCTCAAGGTTATGGGTATAGGTCTGGTCAATATTCTGATAATACTCTGATTTTTTCTTGAAAAATTGATCACAGGCCGCACGGAATCTTTTCCATGCTGCTTCCGAATGTTTTTTCGGGACGGGACCGATCTCTTTCCATTTCTTCTGAAGGTTGATCAGGTCATCCGTGGTCTTTTTCCATTCCGTGCTTTCCTTCAGGGATTCAGCCTGCACGCAGAGATCCGTTTTTAACTGGAGGTTATTCAGTTGAAGTTCCTTGCTCTGGGTATAAAACTCCCGCTTCCGGTTGAAGAATGTATCGCAGGCCCTTCTGAACCTTTCATAGATCTTGTTGTTATCCTTCTTGGGGGCAAATCCAATGGTTTTCCATACCTTCTGAAGTTCGATCAACTCCCTGGATTTTTCATCCCATTGCCTGTGGGATTCCAGTACCTGGTTGCTGATATCCTCCGCCTGTTCGCAAAGCAGGGTTTTCTGCTCAAGGTTCTTTTTCTGGGACTTCTTCAGATCTTCAAAATGATCCTGGTGTTTCCTGTTGATCTTCGCAGTTGCTTCCCTGAATCTTTCCCAGATCTCGGTCCTGACCTCGATGGGAACGGGACCTATCTCCCGCCACCTCTCATGATATTTCTGAAGGCTCTTGAACGCATTGACCACGGAAGACTCCAGCAGCAGCTCTTCAGCCCTCTCGCATAACTGCATTTTTAATTCCAGGTTCTTCTTCAGGTCAAGGTCCCTTAATTCCTTATTGATCTTGATATAATCGTAGAATTTCTCTACATGATGGTTGTAGGTATCCCATAAATCCTTAAGGTTCTGCTGGGGTACCAGGCCGATCATGCGCCATTCACGCTGCAAGTCCCTGAATTCATTGAAGGTCTTGTTGATGGATTCCTTCCTGTTCACCAGTTCCTTGATCTTCTCAATTACCTCGTATTTCCGGCTCAGGTTGTCATGCTTCTGATTTTCAAGGTTTTTAGTGAATTCTGTTTTCTGTTCACGGTATTTTTTAAGCAGGACCTTTATCTTTTCTTCCAGGGCATCCGACTGAACAGCAAAGTCCTCGATATCCCCGCCATCCTCGATGAATTTCTTGCGCTTCTGCTCGATCTCCGCCTTGTTCTTCTTATAAAAGTTAACCTTAATATGATCGATATCCGAGCGGATCTCCTGCACATTCTGGTTCTCAAGCAATACTTCCAGCCGGTTAACCAGGTCCTCCCGGGTCAGGTTTGAATAATCGAACTCCGGTATCGGACTTGTTTTTATGGCTGATTCTTTTTCGGCCGTCGTGGTCCCCGCTTCAATTGTAGCGGTTTCCGTGGCAGGAGCTTCAGACTCGGGCGGGACCGGTTCGGACTTGTCAGCAGCTATGGATTTCTTAACGGATTTTGTGCCTGTGGTTTTCTTGCCTTTGGCCTTTACAACTTCGGATTTTGCGCTATCGGATTTCGCGCCTGATCTGGTGGCTTTTTTTTCGTCTTTCGTGGGGGGTGGTGCCGTGTCTGCTGGTTTATCTGCAGCAGGGGCTTCTGCTAGTGCAGTATCTTCCTTCACTCCTGAGTCTGTTTCAGCATTCTCAGTGGTTTCGGGGACGTTTTGTGCCTTCTCTTCAGAAGGCTTGGTGGCGGAGTTTTCCTCCTTGGAAGAGTCCTTCTCTATTTCACCGGGATCTCCGGTGAGAGGTCCATCATGAACCTGATCAATATGTTCCATCGTTGCTCTATATCTGTCAATTCTGGCGCCGGCATCATGCGAAAATAGTTAATAATGCAGTATACTCAAAGTTTTTTTAGGCATCTTGACTATTTTTGTATAAAATCCAAATACATGAGAATCGACATTCTTACCGGCGTTCCGGAACTGCTGCACAGCCCGCTTAATCATTCCATACTCAGAAGAGCAAAAGACAAGGAACTGGCTGAGGTTCATATCCATAATCTTCGGGACTATTCCATCGATAAGCATAAGAAAATCGATGATTATGCGTTCAGTGGAGAAGCGGGAATGGTACTGGGTATACAGGCAATTGATGCTGCCCTTACTGCCCTGAAAAAAGAACGCGGGTACCAGGAGATAATTTATACCTCCCCGGATGCAGAAACATTCACACAGCAGACGGCCAATCAACTGTCAACCTGTGAAAACCTTGTTTTTCTGTGCGGGCATTATAAAGGAGTTGACCAGCGAGTAAGGGATCACCTGATAACCAGGGAATTATCCATTGGGGATTACGTCATGACCGGCGGTGAGCTGGCAGCAGCAGTCATGATCGACTCCATCGTCCGCCTGATTCCCGGGGTACTCTCTGATGAAACGTCTGCACTGACCGATTCCTTCCAGGACGGCCTTCTTTCTCCGCCGGTATACACCCGTCCGGCTGAATACAAAGGCTGGAAGGTACCGGAAATACTGATGTCTGGGAATGCATCCGAGATTGCAAAGTGGAAATTCGAACAATCGCTCGAACGGACCAGGCGCCTGAGGCCTGACCTTCTGAAAGACTCCTGAGAAGTCCTGAGAATTCTTGAAAATTCCTGAGAATTCCTCCAAATTCCCGAGAAGTCCTTATAATCCCCGATAATTCCAATGCCTTTTGCACGAACTGCTCTCAGCGGAGGATCTTCCGTACAAATGCGACGGTAAAATAGGCCACCATTACCAGCCCGGATAAGCCGACAAAGCCTGAGAACCAGCGAATAAAACCTGAGGGGTAGTAATCGCCGTAACCAATGGTAAGAAATGTGATCGCGCAATGGTAAAATGATTTTACCACCACGTTCAGTTTATCAGGATCCCCGACCGAAGAAACGATGTCAGCAGAGGTGAACCAGGTCAACAGCATGAAGATCACACTGAAAATGGTGTA
>CBFDEE010000004.1:0-18602 GCA_965603745.1 uncultured Bacteroides sp.
GGTCCCCGGATTCATCCAGTTTAATATAGTTATAGGTGACAAAAGCATAAAAAGTGGTAAGCAGTCCCCGGTATGCATCCTGCTCCAGCAGTGTGCTGTAGGATGCCAGTATATCAAAATTAAGGTGTGAATTCAGCACCGGGTCTTCAATAACTCCTGTTACTGTATAGTCCCGCCCGTTATTCCAGGTAATGACTTTGCCGAGCGGATTCTCCTGGCCGAAATACTTATCAGCCCCTTTGCGGGTAAAAACCATGGAATACGGATCCTTAAGTACGTTAAAGGGATCACCCAGCAAAGTCTGATAGCCGAAAAAATCAAGAAACAGGGAATCAACATACAGGATGCTTTCTTCATAAAACCGGGTCTCCTTCCTGCTCAGCAGCACCGGCCTTGGTAGTTTGTAAAAAGTGGTTGAAGCAAGAACCTCCGGCACATCTTCACGGATGGCCTGTCCGAAAGGTCCCCCCATAACAGCAGCTTCAAATGAAAATCCCGACATATCTCCCTTCATTGCGAGCCGGTACATCCTGTCGATATCCGGGAGATGACGGTCATAAACCGTTTCGTTTATAACATACAGGCGGATAAGGATAAAACAGGCAATCCCCGCAGACAAGCCAAGCAGATTGATGAGCGTAAAAACCCTGTTTTTGGCGAACAGGCGAAGGAAAACCTTCAGGTAATTTAATAACATGATTTGCGAACCTACTCCTAATACTCTCCTGCTAAGATACTAAAATCACAGATCAACAGGCACCTGCTTTTTAATACTTTGCCCCAGGGAGATGATGGTTTCTGTACGCGAGATCCCGGTAATGGGCTGAAGCTGATCGTTGATAACCTCCCTGAGATGTTCAGTATTCCTGCAAACAACCTTTACAAAGATGCTGTACTCCCCTGTGGTGAAATGAGCCTCGATTATCTCGGGGATCCTGTCTACTTCCTTAATGACTTCACTGTAAGCAGAACCCTTGATCAGGTAGATCCCGACAAAGGCAGTCATATCATACCCGATCCGTGCCGGATCAAGGATCAGAGTCGCGCCGCGTACGATGCCAAGGCGTTCCATCCGCTTCATCCGGACATGTATTGTTCCCGGGGATACAATAAGCCTTTTAGCAATTTCTGTATAGGGAATCTTCGCGTCTTTAATGAGAATTCCCAGGATCTCCCGGTCCAGTTTATCGATATCGTAAATTTTAGACATTTAAGGACCTGTATTTTATTAAATAATCAAATATTGAATCAATATAATGCAAAAATAGCAAATATTATAACAAATTATTGCGAATATGATAAAAATATGGAATTCTGCTTATATTTGTAATGTCATTGAGACACAAATACTGTAGGGTGGTGAAACCGGCAGACACACCCTCCTGTCTCGGGGGCGGAGAAAATGGGACAAATCTTTTGGACTAACCACTCCGTGAAGGTTCGAATCCTTCCCCTACAGCAAAACAACAACAGGCCATCCCGTTAAAGCGGGGTGGCCTTTTTAATTAGAGTATGCCTGACTTGCACTACTACACTTGCACGTAGTCAGGTGCTTTGTCAGGCATACTCTAAAACAATGAGCAAATTAATTTTTGCCGATCTGGTAATAGAGTGCAAAGCTCAGCACATTGCTGTAATGTCCCTTGTTCAGGAGGTAGGATTGCCCGCTTGGATGTTCCCGGATGGGAAGGATTGAATAATTAAAGCGCAAATGCATTGAAAACACTTCTAAGAAGCGATAGCCGATACCTGCAATTGCACTCAGGGTGAATCGGTTGTATTTAGGATCGACAATGGGAAGAGGCCCGTTCTCATCTTCCAGTTTGGAGGACATCAGGATTTCCGGACCGATACCAAGTTCCGCAATTACATTTTTGTTGTATATGTACTGGCACATGAGTGGGATATCGATATAATGCAAGGCCGTCCGGTTGTAGGTAGGATCATCAACGGTATTGGTCTTAAGAGCACCTTTCTGCACATACCGGATCTCCATCTGCCCTCCCAGGGTATAGGTAAACATCCGGCGCACCCATCCGCCTCCCTGCAGCCCGACTTTATTATAACCACGGTAATTATCCCCGTCGATCTGGCTGGCCGTTAGGCCGGCCAGGATCCCTCCCTCGAAATTCTGTGATGAAGCAATACAGGGCAGAGAGGCAAACAGGATGATGAAATAAAGGTGTTTCATATGGCAAATAAATTTCAGAAGCGTTCTAGCAGTTTTTCTTTCAGGACGGGAACTCCCTTGCTGGCTTTTTCACGGATCACTTCCACTTCACGGTGGAGGGGGACGGGAATATCATTGGGGTCAACCAGGTATATCGGGGCGTCAGAAGGAGCGTAGTCAACCAGTCCCGCTGCAGGATATACGGCAAGGGAGGTACCGATGATGGCAAAGGCGTCGGCCTGTGATGTGATCCTGACCGCTTCTTCGATAAGGGGGACGGGTTCTCCGAACCAGACGATATGCGGACGGAGCTGATGCCCTTTTTCACATGTATCTCCCTGTTTCAATTCCCAGCCATCCAGTTCGTACACAAGGTTCGGATCTCCCGTGCTCCTGACCTTTGTCAGTTCGCCATGCAGATGCAGAATCCTGGAGCTTCCGGCACGCTCGTGCAGGTTATCTACATTCTGGGTTATCACCTCCACATCAAAATATTCTTCAAGTTCCGCAATGGAGATATGGCCCTGGTTGGGTTCGGAATCCCGGAGCTGTTTTCTTCGTTCGTTATAGAAGCGGAGGACAAGGTCCATATCCCTGTCCCATCCCTGGGGACTGGCCACTTCGTGTACGTCGTACTCTTCCCACAGTCCTCCCATCTCACGAAAGGTCCGGATACCGCTTTCAGCGCTGATGCCTGAGCCTGTGAGCACAACCAGTTTTTTCATATTAGGCGGGTATAGTGGTTTTGACAAATTTAAACTTTTAACGGGGAAGTTTAGTAATTTAGCGCTATGATCGACAGGGAGACCATTGACCGTATTTTTAATACTGCCGACATTGTTGAGGTAATTTCGGATTTTATCACACTGAAAAAGTCCGGACAGAATTACAAGGGCCTGAGTCCCTTTACAAACGAAAAAACCCCTTCCTTTTTTGTTTCACCGGCAAAAGGGATATACAAGGATTTCAGTTCCGGCAAAGGGGGAAGCGTTGTTGGGTTCCTGATGGAACACGAACGCCTGACCTACCCGGAAGCACTGCGATACCTGGCGAAAAAATACAATATCGAAATTGTCGAAAAGGAACCAAGCGCACAGGAAATACAGCAAAGGAATGAAAGGGAAAGCCTGCTGATACTGACCCAGTGGGCTCAGAAGTATTTCAGCAACATCCTGGAAAACACCCCGGAGGGCCAATCCGTGGGAATGGCATATTTCCGTGAACGGGGTTTCCATGAGGAAATCGTACGGAAGTTCCAGCTCGGTTACAGTCCCGCGCAAAAAGATGCCCTGACCAATGCTGCGGTTAAAGAAGGATACAGGCTGGAATACCTGGTTAAAACCGGGCTCACAATTGAAAAGG
Organism: uncultured Bacteroides sp.; assembly: GCA_965603745.1. Classification (GTDB taxonomy): domain Bacteria; phylum Bacteroidota; class Bacteroidia; order Bacteroidales; family SM23-62; genus SM23-62. Next base: position 3,533 of record CBFDEE010000004.1, read on the forward strand.
AAAACTACCGGGCGGACCGGTTCAGGGAACGGATTATCTTCCCCATTCACGGATTAACGGGGAATGTAGCCGGATTTGGGGGAAGGATCCTGAAGTCTGATGATAAGATGGCCAAGTACCTGAACTCTCCTGAGTCGGAGATCTACCAGAAAAGCAGGATACTTTACGGCCTTTACCAAGCCAAGCAATCCGTTGTTAAAAATGAAAAATGCTACCTGGTGGAAGGCTATACCGATGTGCTTGGACTTCACCAGGCAGGGATAGAAAATGTGGTGGCATCCTCAGGCACAGCCCTGACTTCGGACCAGGTCCGGCTTATCAAGCGTTTTACCAGTAATGTAACCATCATATACGATGGCGACGAGGCAGGGATAAAAGCTTCCCTGAGAGGGATAGATTTGATCCTTGAAGAGGGACTGAACATAAGGGTGATTCCGCTTCCTGACGGAGAAGATCCCGATTCCTTTTCCAAAAAACTGAGCGCTTCTGAATTCCGGGATTATCTGAAGGAGAACGAAACGGATTTCATTTCTTTCAAAACCAGATTGCTGTTGAAGGAGATTGAGCAGGACCCTGTGCAAAAAGCTTCACTGATAAATGATGTGATAAGGTCTATTTCCGTAATCCCGGATACAGTGACCCGCTCGGTCTACATAAAGGAAAGCGCTCGGATGCTGGACACCGAGGAAAGGATCCTTTATTCCCAGGTATACAGGCTGCGGAAAAAAAGGGCGGAGGACCGTTACAAAAGGGAAACCAGGCAGGAGGAGGTTAGGATACAGTCTACCCCTCTTCCCTCGTTTATCAAAGAAGTATACAGCGAGGAACAGGAGAAACTGCTGGTCAGGTTCCTCCTGCAGTACGGGAATGAACGGCTGTTTGAGATCCAGGACGAACATGCAGGTGTCGAATACATTTCAGTGGCTGAGTATATAATCAATGAGATACTGAATGATGAGCTGGAATTCAGGAATCTTCTTTACAGGAAGATATTTGAAGAGGTGAATAAACTTCTGCAGAGCGGCGAGGTAATTGAGATCAAACACTATGTTCATCACGAAGACCCGAACGTGAGCAAACTTGCAGTAGATCTTCTAAGTTCCCCCTACAGTCTTAGCAAGGTACACCAGCGCAAAGGGGCTTCGGTAGAAACTGAGGATATGCTTCTGAAAAAAAACGTACCCAAGGCCCTGATCGAGTACAAGAGAAAGATACTTGAAATTGCACAGAGGGAAAAAGAAGAACAAATCCGCGAAGCACAGGAAAAGAGTCCGGACATCGAGCCCCTCAGTCCGCTGATGCAGCAATACATTACTATTACCTCACTAATCAACACCATATCGAAAGCCAAGGGATGGGTAGTCCTGAAATGATCCGGAAAGTCCGCGAGAGAAGATGGAATTATGGTAAGGGGGTGAAATAACCGGCATCATGCTAAAATGATTTCAGAGCCACTGCCAGGGTTGCAATGCTGACCTTCGTACCCTCAATCTCGAGGATAGTATTTGCGCAGGCTTCGAGGGTAGAGCCTGTGGTTATTACGTCATCAGCCAGAAGAATATGTTTTTCAAGCAACTTCTCCGGTAATTTAACCCGGAAACTGCCCTCCACGTTTCTCCATCGGCTGGTGCGGGACTTATCCGTTTGTGAACCGGATTCCAGAGGCCTTTCCATCAGGTTAACAAAGTATGGTATACCAAGGCTTTCTGAGATTCCCTCGCAGATCGGATCGCATTGATTGTATCCCCGTTTCAATTGTTTTTTCCTGTTAAGGGGAACAGGAAGGATCATGTCTGCTATCTCAAATCCTGATCCGGACAGCTCAAGTCCCAGTAGCCGCCCGAATTCCCTGCCTATGTCCCTGCGGTCTCTGTATTTCAGGTCATGAATAAGGGACTGATACCGGCTTCCTTTCTGATAACGGAAGTATGAATTTGCAAATTCAATGGGTACCCGGCCCCAGAACAGACGGGCCACCGGATTATCCCTGAATGATTCGAAGCGGGTTCTTGGCAGTTCATACCGGCATTTCAGACAGACCACCTTTTCGTTTTTCACCAGGGTTGTTCCGCATGCTACACAGGGAGAGGGCAGGAGCAGATTAAAAAAATCATGCATGTATGTCATCAGACAGGTTTACCCTTAATGATCCAAAGCCTGGTTTTTCGGTATGTCTGAAAGGAGAATTTTATGAAAGAACCTGCCAGGGGAATTAAAAATTTAGAAGAACCCGGGTACCTTTTGTGGGATTTGATTCGATATTTATCGTTCCGTTGTGAAGACGCATGATCTGCTTGCAGAGGCTAAGCCCGATACCCGTTCCATCCTCACGTGTTGAGAAGAAAGGAACGAAAACCTGCTCCAGTTTATCGGAAGGAATGCCTTCTCCATTATCGGCAATAATAAGGGAAAGGCCCTTGCCGGTATCTGGAGTGCATGAAAGCCTGATCTCTGGCTTTTCAGTATTTTCCAATGCTTCGAATGAGTTTTTCAGGAGGTTTATCAGTACCTGTTCAAGCATCTGCCTGTCAGCTTTAAGCTCATAACTGCAATCCGCCTGGCAGTGAAACCGGATTCCCCTGTTCCTGAATTCTTCACCGTACAATTTTTCAATCTTTAGAAAAAGATCACCCACCGGAAAGGTGTCAGGATTCAAGGGCGGAAGCCCGGTTATCTTTCTATACCTGTCAATAAAATTTACCAGTCCCCTGGATCTTCCCTCAATGATCGCAGCACTCTGGACAGCATCTTCCATGTCCCCGGAAGTAACCTGACCAGCCGGTTTAACACGGTTTCCCGTCATGAGTTTTTTCCGTATGGCCAGAGTAAGGGTAATAATCGGGGTCATGGAATTCATAATTTCATGATTTATGACACGGATTAATTTTTTCCATGATTCAATTTCCTGCTCTTCCATCTGGTTGCTGATATCGCTCAGAGAGATGATGCTGATAATTTCGTTTTTGATTTTAATCCGTGCACTGTTTACAGACAATTGTCTGGTTCTTCCGTTTATACTGGTTTTTATCATCACCTGGTCTCCGGGCTGCATGGCCATCATCCTGGTGCCAAGTCCCGGTGTTTTCTTTTCCAATTCCCGGACATGCCTGATCTTTCGTAATCCCAGGTAGCTCCATGCAGCTTTGTTCATCGTTCTGACTTCACCGGATTTATTGAAACTCAGGATTCCGGTTGATAAATTACCGAGAATAGCCTCCAGGTATTGTGCCTGGATTTCCAGTTCAATCCTGTTCTCCTTAAATTCTCGTAAGAGATCTCCGAGACGCTCGTTCAGTCCCCTGAAGTTTTTATCCGTATACCTGATTGTATAACTCAGGGATGGATCTTCATCCTGCAGGTACATCAGGAAATTATCCAGAATACGATTGGTGCGGTTCACATGGAAAACCAGCCTGCCCAGCAGGAACAGGGCCAGAATGGCAATACCTGAAGCTGTGGTATATTGCTGCCGGGTATTAATGAAAAAAAAGCAGAGAAAAGCAAGAAGAAAAATCAGGGCGCTGTTAATGAATACGGAAAAATAAAATCGGTTAAATCCCATATCTCTTTAGTTTTGCATAAAGGGTTGTCCTTGAGATATCCAGCATTTTTGAGGCTTTGGAATGATTGCCCCCGCATTTTTCAAGGGCCCGGATGATGGCTCTCTTTTCGACATCCTCCAGTTTGAATGAATTGTCCTGCCTTAAGACATGGCTGTCAAAGAGATGCAAGTCCTCAGGTCCCAGCACCGGGTGCTCACTCAGGATCGCTGCTTTTTCCAGGGTGTGTTTAAGTTCCCGGACATTCCCTGGCCAGGGATACTCAAGCACCCTGTTCCTGGCCCGGGTGTTCATCCTGAGCCCCGGCTTATCGTATTTCCTGCTGTATTGTTCGAGGAATATTGCTGCCAGGTGGATGACATCCTCCCCTCTCTCTCTCAATGGTGGAACCTCTATGGATACGGTATTCAGGCGGTAGTAAAGATCTTCACGGAAAGTCCCTTCCTTAATCATATGTTTCAACGGTTTATTGGTGGCAGTGATAAGCCTGATGTCAATACCGACCGGCCTGCTATCTCCAACACGAATGACTTCCCGGTTCTGAATCACCTGAAGAAGCTTGGCCTGCAGGGAGAGGGGTATATTTCCGATCTCATCCAGAAAAAGGGTACCCTCATGGGCATTTTCAAATCGGCCTGTCCGGTCTTCCTGTGCATTGGTAAAGGCCCCCTTTACATGTCCGAACATTTCGCTTTCAAAGAGATTCTCGCTGAGGGAGGCCACATCAACACCAATAAATATGTTCTCTCCGCGCTTGGATTGTTTATGGATCTCCCTGGCAATAAGCTCCTTGCCAGTACCATTCTCGCCGAGGATCAGCACATTGGCATCGGTCTCCGCCACCTTGCTCAGCGTGTTCATAAGGACATTCATGACTTCTGAAGAACCGTGGAACATGCGGTGATCTCTTTCAATATCTTCCGATAACTGCTGCTGGCGGTTTTTCAGTTTATTTACTTCCTGCTTTGAGCGGCGGAGGTGGCAGGCATTTTTGAGGGTAATTATCAGCTTTTCCGGATCCCAGGGTTTGGTAATAAAATCACTGGCACCTTCCCTTATAGCTTTTACGGCAAGCTCGATATCACCGTATGCAGTAATTAGGATAATCGGCATCAGGGGGTCGGTTTTTCTTATCTCATTCAGCCAGAAAATCCCTTCGTTCCCGGTTGTTTCACCTGTGGCAAAATTCATGTCCAACAGGACAACATCATAATCCTGACGCCACAACATCTCCGGGATCCGTGAGGGTCTGGTAATTGTATCGATCTGTCCGAATTCATCTTTTAAGAGCAGCACGAGGGATTCCAGGATCTGGATGTTATCATCGATAATTAAAACATTTGCCGGAATCATAGCCTGGATTATAAACAGTAAATTTATGCTTATTCGTCCGGAAAGCTGACACCAACTGTTCAGAATCTGAACATCTTTTTTTTATGACGGAATCCACAAACAGCCATAATGTGCTTATAGACAGCATTTTACAGGCCAGATATAATTTCTGGCACTCATTTGGCATTGAACAGGCGGAACACTAAAACACCGGCAAATGATCTGGAATTATATTAAATATGCCATACGCAACCTTGTAAAACAAAAGGGAAGAACCCTTATTAATATACTCGGACTGTCATTCGGCATTGCATGTGTGATCATAATTTACCTGTACAGCTCCCGGGAACTCAGTTATAATAATTTTCATGAAAACCGTGAACGCATCTACCGGATGTATATGGGAGTCAATACCCTTGTGGAAGATAAAATGTATGCAACATATTTTCCCGCAGGTATGTCCGCGGCTTTCAAAGAAAAAGTGCCCGGCGTCGAAAAATCATGCAGGCTGAGGTCAACAGGGGCATGGATAGGGATCGGTGACCAGCTATTCTATGAAAATATCGGATTCACAGATTCTTCATTCCTTGAAATGTTCAGTTTCCCGGTGATTGCCGGAGACCCGGTTAATCCGCTGTCATTTCCACAAAGCATTATATTGACAGAAACTGTAGCCGATAAATTTTTTGGAGACAGCATCGCTGACTACAGTGAGATTATAGGCATCGGAATAGAGTTCCCCCAGGATGCACCAAACGTGTACACAATCACGGCCGTGGTAAATGATCCCCCTGACAATAATTCCTTCCGGTGGACCGTACTGGTACCCTACGACAATTCCAGGCATTATCCCCAGTGCAACAATATTTTCGGGAATACTTCAATATACATGATGCTAGATGAGCAGAATGACTGGAAAAGAGCGGAAGAAACGGCGCAATCCCTCATCGAAGAATTTCATGGCGAGGATCTGGAAACGCTGGTCCATTATAATTATATAGCAGAAACGGATAATAATTTCCGCTACCTGCTGCAACCCTTAAAGGATATGTACCTGGGTTCGGAAGGATTTTCCAGCTGTTATGAATCGACCGGCAATAAGAAGTCCATTTACATACTTTTTAGTATTGCCGCCCTGATACTTCTTATCGCCTGTTTTAATTATGTAATGATCACCATCGGTTCTTCCCTGAACCGTATCGGGGATTTTGGCCTGATGAAAATTGCCGGCGCCCGGAGCTGGCAGATCATGGGGCATTTCATCAGTGAATCCTTCCTGCTGACTCTGCTTTCCCTGTTTCTGGGCATGATCCTGGCAGAACAGTTATTGCCCCTGTTCAACCGGCTGGCACAGGAAGACCTTCAGTATACCCTGTACCGGGATATGGAAAATTTCGTTTTCCTGGGACTGGTTCTCCTGTTCATTGTACTGGCAACCAGTTCTTATATAGGTATATACCTGTTGAGGAAGAGCCAGCCCCTTCGTTTTCTTCGCAAGGAACATCTTTCAATCCGGAGGAATGGGGTGGCAAGGATTTCCGTCATCCTGCAATACCTGATTGCCATTTCCCTGATGATTTCAAGCGGGGTGATCATGAAACAGCTGAACTACATGGTAAACCAGGATGTGGGCTTCAGGTGCGAGAACCTGCTGGTGCTGGAAGTTGATTTTCCCCTGAAGAAAGTCCTGACCCTTAAGGAAAAGCTTTTACAGTCCCCACATGTGACAGATGTTTCGATGAGTGACCGGAGTTTTGTTTCCGGCAGCAGTTCAACGGCTTTGAAAAACTCCTCGGGTGAAACGATTACTCTGCGCTTCCTGAGAGTGGACCAGGATTATGTGAGTGCCCTGGGACTGGAACTGCTAGTGGGAAGAAATTTTTTCAGGGATGAAACCATCAACGATAATTATAATGTGATTGTGAATGAGGTATTCGTTCAATCCATGGGGATTGAAGACCCTGTAGGCAAGCAGGTTTACATTGAATCCAATGATATAACCATTACGATCATCGGGGTAGTGAGGGATTTTCATTTCGATTCAATGCACGATGAGATACAACCTGTTATGTTACACCTGTTCCCTTACAACAGTATATGGGCGGTATTCGTGAAGATAGGCGAAGATACTCCTTCGGCATTGAGAGACGTTGAAAAAGCCTGGAACGAAATCGTACCGGAGTATAATTATAATTACGGTTTCATGGCTGACAACCTGGAGAAGCAGTATAAGAACGAAGACCGCTGGAGCCGGATCATTGCTTATTCAGCGGCGATAGCTATTTTTCTTTCCTGCCTGGGACTTATGGGGATCAGCGGCCTGCTGGTGGCGCGCCGTTTCAAGGAGGTGGGTATCCGCAAGGCAAACGGTGCTACTGTGGGACAGGTAATTATCCTACTGAACATGAATATCCTGAAGTGGGTACTGGTAGCTTTCCTTATTGCAAGTCCAGCTGCATATTTCATTATGAAAAGATGGCTGCAGAATTTCGCTTTCCGAACCGAAATTTCCTGGTGGATCTTTGCCCTGGCCGGCCTTGCTGCCGTGAGTATTTCCATACTGACGATCAGCTTTCAGATCTACAGGGCTGCCAGCCGTAATCCGGTGAATGCCCTCAGGTACGAATAAGCTGTTTGAATTCTTAAAATCCTGAACGCCGTCTGATTTGAATAAGAGGAGAACAGAATTCTTTATCCATTCGGTCTGATAATTGAATGATTCAGACTAAATTTAGGGCCGATATAGGCCGGAATGGGAAAAACGATCCTTTGCACATGCATTTATCTGTTTGCAGTGGCGGTAATCTCAGCGCAGGAACATGCCTTTGATTCCTGCATTGTCCTGTCCACCGATGATTTTTACCTCCAACTTCATTCTGCAGAATTTCCCTTACTGCTTGATACCCGCTCGAAAGCTGAGTTCAGGAATGAAAGGATCAAATGTGCCGTTCTGGCTGAGAACGAGAAAGTCCTGGCTGAGATTTGTGATTCTCTGGACCTGGACAGGAAAATATTTCTGTATTGCGAATATGATTACAGGAGCCTGGAAGCCTGCCGGATACTTTACCGTAAAGGATTCAGGAACGTTTACATCCTCGATGGGGGATTGAAAGCATGGAGTTCATCTTTGTATGGTCTTGACAGGAAAAAAATTCGAAAAAGGCATCTTCGTCATTAACGGCTAACATCCTCGTATTCATCTTCATTTACCGGAGGAGCAGATTCAGAAGGAATCGTATCGGCACCATTTCCTGCAGGGCTTATTCTTTCCTTTATTTTATCCCCGGGTTTTTTCGGCAGTGAAAAAAGGATGCCGGCAATGGCACCGGCGGCGAATGTAAGTATCAGTATCAGGACCATGGATGTTCTGATGCTCCAGAACCAGAGTTTTAATTCCATTTCAACGCTGTTCTGCAAGGCAAATACAACGATCAGTACGGTAAATACCAGAAGAAAGACCAGTTTTTTTTGCATATACTCAATGAGCGCCGGTATTGTTTGCCTGCCTGCCCATCCAGTTGTAAAGGTCAGGTTTGCTGTTCTATTATGCAAATCTGTTTATACGCAGCATGCCCTTAAATTATGGGTGCCATGATCTGCTGGCTGTTATTGTTCGGCCGGTACAGTATCACCGTTATTGTTTTTTCTTAACTGAACAAGGCCGATGAGCTTTTTCTGCATCAGGGTGGTAAGCCGGTACATTACTGGTACTATGATAAGTGTAAGGAATGTTGAGAATGTAAGCCCGAATATAACCGTCCATGCCATAGGTCCCCAGAAAAGAACCTGCGGTCCCCCGAAATACAGGTTCGGCTCAAAGCTTGAAAACAGTCCCTTGAAATCAATATTTAATCCCAAAGCCAGGGGCAGCAGTCCCAGCACAGTTGTAATGGCCGTAAGCAGCACGGGCCGGAGCCTTGTTTTCCCCCCCTGAACGATACATTCATTAGCCACATCAATGGGCAGGTATGCACCTTCCTCCATGCCAAGTTCCTTCCGTTTCCGGGCTTTCAGCAGTTCAATGTAATCAACTAAAACAATCGCGTTATTTACGACAATACCGGCAAGGGATACAATCCCGATACCGGTCATGACCACCACGAAATCCATTTTGAAGGTGGAAATCCCGCCGAACACACCGATAGTGCTGAAAACAATACTGGCCAGGATAATTGCCGGGCGTACAAGTGAATTAAACTGGGTGACCAGGATAAGCAGGATGAGTGCAAGAGCGATCAGCATTGCACGGCCCAGGAAAGCCATGGATTCCTGCTGTTCCTGCTGTTCTCCCGTGAATGAATAGGTGTATCCTTCGGGCAGTTCGAAATTCCGCAGCCTGTCCTGTATCTGGTTATTAATGTCCGTGGCATTATACCCTTCGATCACATTTGAGAATACCGTGATAACCCTTTCCATGTCCTTGCGGCGGACCGATCCATAAGTGCTGCTGTAAGTGAAATCGGCAACTGAGGAGATGGGAACGCCTATATTCCTGCCTTCCTCATTAAAAATGATTTTCTGGTTCATTAGGGCCGGCACATGATAACGGTACTTCTCCATGAGCCGGAGCTGTATCGGGTATTCATCTTCTCCTATCTTGAAATCCGAGATCTCCTTTCCGAACAGGGAGGTACGGATCGTACTGGCGATCTGCATGGTCGATAGCCCGTACCGGCGTGCTTTCTCACGATCTATACTTACCAGGAGTTCTGGTTTCCCGATGGTCAGATTACTTTTAAGTCCTTCTATACCCCCGATTTTCGCAATTTCAATATAGGTCATCATTGAATCCGCAAGATTCATCAGCTGGTTGAAATCATGTCCGCTGATCTCAATGTTAATGGGTTTGCCTGCAGGGGGACCCATATTGTCTTTTTCAATGGACAGTAGCACACCGGGATACTTGCCGATCAATTCATCGGAAATGGTTCTCATGATGGCCCGGGTGTCTTCTCCCATGCGGTATTCGTAATCAACAAAGGTTACCGTCACAAGGGCCTTATGCGGGGTTCCGCCGATGCTCATATTACTGAGGTCTTCCTCGCCTCCCTTGCCAACCGTAGTCAGAACGGATTTAACGATATCCCTGTGGGGTTCGATAAGCCTGAATACATCTTCTTCCAGTTCTTCTCTGATAAACCTGTCGGTTTCAGCTATATCTGTACCAATAGGGAACTCGGCAACGATATTGATATAATTCGGCGCATTCACAGGGAAGAAATTTACCTGTGGCTGCCGGAACATAAACAGCATAATGGTGAAAACAAGCAATCCAATGGTTCCCATGAAAAACCAGAGGGGATTCCTGCGTCTGAGCGCATACTGAAGGCTTCGCAGGTAGATCTTTTCCAGCCATACCAGGAAAATATTCTGGAACCAGAGTTCAGCCTTATGGAAAACGGAAAGGTTCAGGATCCCGATAATGGCAAAAAGAGCCACCAGGTTCGCAAGGAAAATCCAACCGACAACAAAGAATATGAGGGCGAATCCAAGCATTACCAGGGCCACCCTGTATCCTTTTTTCTTATTGGGCTTGCTGTCATAGGCCGTACCACCTACACGGATAAAGGTGGCTGAGAAAACCGGGATGATAACAAGAGCCACAAAAAGCGAAGATGTCAGTACGATGATCAATGTTATGGGCAGTGCCTTCATAAATTCTCCGGTCATTCCTCCCCAGAATGCAAGGGGGACAAAAGCGGCCAGGGTAGTGGCCGTGGAAGCAATAATGGGAACGGCGATTTCCCCAACTGCCTGTCGGGCGGCTTCGAAAGGTTTATATCCGCGGGATACAAAGCGATAAATATTTTCCACCACCACAATCCCGTTATCAACCAGCATTCCCAGGGCAAGGATAAGGGAAAACAGGATGATCATATTCAGTTTGTATCCGATCAGGTTGAGAATAATAAAGGATGTGAACATAGACATGGGGATGGCAACACCGACAAAAAGGGCATTCCTTGTTCCCAGGAAATAAAAGAGGACCAGTATAACAAAGATCACCGCCATGATCATACTATTCTCCAGATTATGCAGCTGAACCCGGACATAATCGGACTGATCATTCGTCAGGGTCATGTTCATGTCAGCAGGGATCCTTCCGGATTCCCTTGCAAGGTCAAGGGTTTCAAAGATCTTGCTTGTCGCTTCAAGCAGGTTTTCCCCCCCCTTCTTAATAACCTGCACTGATAATACAGGCTGCCTGTCCAGCCTTGCATAGGAAGATGGCTCGGCGTAGCCGTCCACGATATCAGCAATATCTTTAAGCTGAACCGTTTTATCGTTTTCCCGCTTTACGATTATGTCGCCAATTTCACTGACAGACTTAAATTCACCTATGGTACGGATGGTTCTCCTGGCGGATCCAAGTTTTATTTCACCGCCCGAGATAGAGACGTTCTCAGTTGCTACGGCCATTTCAATATCGTAAAAACTAAGGTCGAGAATTTCCATTTTATGCAGGTCTACATTGATCTGGATCTCCTTTTCGTTCAGTCCCTCGAGCTCCACCTTGGAAACCTCAGGTATTCCCTCGATTTCGTCTTCCAGGTATTCTCCGTACTCCCTTAATTCCTCAAGGCTGAAATCTCCGGAAAGATTGATATTGATGATGGGAAATTCAGAAAGGTCAATATCCATGACCAGGGGATCAAACATCAGGTCCCCTGGCAATTCCCTTTTAGCGTTGTCCACCGCATCCTTCACATCTGAAAGGGCATCGTCGATATTGACATCCGTATTGAATTCAACAAATACCATGGATGCATCCTGGGCTGAGGTGGATGAAAGCTCCTTGATACCGTTGATCCCCTCAATCTCTTTTTCAAGGGGGCGGGTAATCAGGTTCTCTATATCGATGGGGGCATTTCCCGGATATGTCGTCTGGACCAGTATGGTGGGGATAACAATATCAGGAAAGAGTTCCTTGGGCAGGCCCTTATAGGATATACCACCAAAAATAAGTATAACAAAAGCAAGGAGGAAAATGGTATTCCGGTTCCTTAATGCCAGGGTAGTTAATTTGAATTCCTTTATGACGGTATCTTTTACTTCTTTGGTAGCCATATGAATGTTGTCTTAATCGTGCAACTTATCTGTGGGCAATGTCAACTCCGTCGGAAACCTGGGCAAAGCCTTTGATGATCACACCATCTCCTTCCGATAATCCCTCCAGGACCATAGTGTTGTCCTCGTAAGAAAGGCCGGGTGTTATATACCTTTTACGGGCTTTTTGCTCATCCACGTCTGACACATATACATAGTTTCCGCGGATGTCCTGTTTAATGGCCATGGAAGGGATGACAAACGCAGATTCGGAACTGAAATCATTGATCCGGATAATGGAATACATATTAGGCTTCAGTTGCTTCTTTTTATTGTCGATCTTTACCTCTATACGGAAGGTCCTGCTTGAATTATCGATCATGTTACCAACCCTGTAAACAGGCGCCTGAAAGGAGAGCCCGGCAACATCAGGGAAACTTACCTGGACTATATCACCCTTACCGATACTGTTCATATAACGTTCCGAAACGTTACCATAGAGCTTCAGGCTTCCGAGGCTGAGCATTTGTATCAGCTGCATTCCAGGGATGGCCAGCTCACCTTCTTTCATCATTATGGTTTCAATCACACCACTGAAAGGTGCTTTTATCCTGGCCATGTCAAACTGGGCTTCGAGAGTGGCCAGCCTGGCTTCGGCCTGTTCCTTCGCATTTTTAGCTTCCAGATACTGCAATTCAGAACCGATATTCTGCTCCCACAGGCTCTTTTGTTTATCATAGAGTTTAGTGGCAAGTTCCAGTCCGGTTTTAACTTCCCTGATATTACTTTCAATAAGGCTGGTATTCAGGGATGCAAGCAGCTGTCCCTTTTTAACTTCATCGCCTTCGTTCACATGAATGGTCTCGATCTGGCCGTTCATTTCAGGGGATATGTATGCATACTCCTCGGCCTCCAGCATGCCGGTTACCTCAATGAAATGCTGAAAGGATTCGGGCAGCATCTTCTTTACTGAAACCGGGACACGGAACTTAACATCCGCCGTAGTATCCTCCCGGAGTTTTTCCTCGAGAACTGCAATGTCATCATTCAGTTTTTGAACCTGATCCTTTTTCTTCTTGATTTGCTGCCCGATCATTTCCGGACTGTTAGTATTGCAGGCACCTGCAAGGAGGGCCATGCCTGTTAGTATCAGTATCTTCTTAATCATTTTATGTAGGATTTTCTGATTGTTTTTTAAAGATTACCCAGCGCCTTATCAAGGGCTAGTTTGGTATTGAGTAATTCAACCATGGCGGATATGAATCCTGTCTGGGCCCCTGTCAGCTGCTCTGTGGCAATGGTCATTTCGAGGCTGCTGACCATACCGTTCTGGTATTTGACGGATGTGCGGTCAAATATTTTCTGAGACAATTCAATATTACTGCGCTCATTCAGGTATTTCTGATATGCGGTCCTGAAATTGATCCTTGCCTGCTGAACCTGTAGTTCAAGAGCGGTGGAGAGATCCTGCTTGAGGTTTCTTGTTTTTTCGAGTTCAATTTTTGATTGCCCGATCTTTGCCCTGCGCATACCGGAAGCAAATACAGGGATGCTCAGGTTGAATCCAAGCATTGTGGCGGGAAACCATTCTTCATCCGGGTCCACAAAATTAAACTGGTTCCGCATGGCCATCTGCTGATGGTTAAGATAGGCAGACAGGGTAGGCATGTATTCGAACTTATTCATCTTGACCTGCAGATATGCCAGTTTTTCCTGGGTGTCCACTATCCTGTAATCGTAATGGTTGTTTACATTAAAATCCTGTTGCAGCAATTCATCCGTTAATCCCAGTATAATATCCTGCAATGTCTCGCTAATATGAATATCCTGGCCCGGTGCAAATCCCATCCGGTACACCAGGAACCGGTAAGACATCTCAACAAGCTGGTCTGCAGCTATGTGTTCATTTTCAAGGGTGGAAACCGCGATCTGAATCTGGTCAACATCCGTTTCTTCAAGAAAACTCGTTGCATACATGGCCCTGGTTTCTTCCAGTCTCTGGCGCATGGTCTCAAGGTTTTTGGAGAATGCATCCCTTCCGGCTTCAGCAAGCAGGATGGAATAATAACTCTGTGCAACGGCCTCCCTGATGTCGGCTTCCTGCTTCTGGAGACTTTTTGAGGTCAGATCCTTGTATGTTGATGCTGCCTGGAGTCCGACGATATAAGGTCCACTGAACAGAAGTTGGTTGGCAATCACATTTGCAGTGGCATTATGCTGGGTGCCGAATTTTACAGGTATGTAGGAACCCGGTTCCTCCCCGAAAAACTCCCCGGGGATCAGCGTGGTCATCAACTGCAGGTTATTGGTGTAAGAAGCTGATGCTGAAATCTGGGGAAGCCCCATAGCTGTATTTTCCCAGACCCTCTGGCGGGCAGCCTCGACGTCAAGCCGTGCATTTTCAACATTCAGGTTGTTGTCGATGGCATATTCCTGGGCTTCTGCCAGTGTGAATGAAGTTTTAGTTTCCTCGACAGATCCGGCATTACTGGCCATTGCTGACAGGAACCACAATGAGACTGCCGGAAGAATATATCTTTTCATGATTGTTCTTATATTTCTTTTCATGGTCACGTTTTCTTTATTGCATAATGCGGAGATTCTAATGCTTTTTCATACGGGCCAGCCTGCCCAGGTTCTTATCAAGCACTTCAAGTCCCCGGTCCGTTGCTATCCCGCGAATATGATAGACGAACAGCTCTCCGAAAAATTTTACGGACTGGATTTCTTCAATTGTGAACAGCTCGCTTGACCGGAGGCTTTCCATTCTGAACAGGAGCAATTTGGCAATGATAATCTCGTCGAGATCCCTGCGATAAATCCCTTCCTTTTTTCCCTGGCGGATGTTGGCAATGATGGACTCGTACATAAGTTTCCGCCGTGCTGACATCAGGTTATTATAAATATCCGGATAGTATTTCCTGAGGTCGTATTCGTAGGATGGGCTGTAATCCTTCATCATTGCATTAATCTGCAGGCTTACGTCAATAAGCTGTTCGATGGCATTACCTCCGGTGTCCCCGATCCCTTTCATTACAGAAAAAGTACATTGACGCACATGTTCAACCACTTTTTCCACCAGTTCGGTTTTATCATGAACGTACTGGTAAAGTGTTTTTTTGGATATGCCC
>CBFDEE010000005.1:0-17943 GCA_965603745.1 uncultured Bacteroides sp.
TAACAGGATGCCGAAAATGAAGACAAATCCGGGTGCGAAGAAGAGATTCTCGATAACCGGAACAGGAAAGATCAGGAGAAAGCATGCTTTCAAAAGCCACATCCTTACCAAAAAATCCAAGAAAAGAAAGAGAAATCTGGGATATTACGGGGAAGTAGACAAGGCTGACCGGAAGAACGTCAAGCTCTTGCTGGGCATGAAATAAAGATCGCAGAGACAGTTAAATTTTTAAACCAGAATGAATAAGCATCAAAGAGCACACCGCCGCTTACCATTCGAAAATTCAGAAAAATGCCAAGATCAACAAATTCAGTAGCTTCGAGACAGAGAAGGAAAAAGGTACTGAAACAAACAAAGGGTCAGTTCGGAAGGCGCAAGAATGTATGGACCGTTGCCAAGAACGCTCAGGAAAAGGGACTTCAGTACGCCTACCGTGACCGCCGCAAGAAAAAAGGCAGTTTCAGGGCACTGTGGATCCAGCGGATCAACGCAGGAGTCCGACAGTACGATATGTCCTATTCGGAGTTCATGGGAAAGCTTAACAAAGCCGGGATCAACCTCGACAGGAAAGTACTTGCGGATCTGGCCATGAACCACCCGAAAGCATTTGAAGCCATAGTAAACAAGGTCAAGTCTGCATAGCGGACCGGCCAATGCATCATAAAACCGCTCCGGTAAGCACCGGGGCGGTTTTTTTTTCAATACTCCGGGATGCCGGATCGGCGCTACTCAGCTGACGCGGAGTCAGGCGCCTTATCCGGCACCCCGATCGTATCTATAAAATAAAAATCCGCCGCCGTGCTTGCTATGCAAAAGACATTAAATTTGTAATGTCTTAAGTCAAAACCCAGTACTATGAAAATCGCCATCATCGGATACGGAAAAATAGGCAGGATGATTGAAACCATTGCGCGTGAGAAAGGGCATGAGATAGGGTCCTGCATAGATATTGACAACCAGGAACTCATGTCAGCGGATAATCTCGGAAAACATGACGTGGCCATCGAATTCACCCGGCCGGAAACCGCCAGGGACAATATCTCGAAATGCCTGGATGCAGGCTTGCCTGTAGTATCGGGGACCACCGGGTGGACCGACAAGCTGGACGAAATTGCAGAGCGTTGCCGGAGGGAGGAGGGATCATTCCTTTATGCCTCGAACTTCAGCCTGGGGGTGAACATTCTTTTCTACCTGAACAGGAAGCTTGCCGGAGTCATGAGCGTTCAGTCACAGTATGATGTAAGCCTGAAAGAGATCCACCATGACGGGAAACTGGACGCGCCTAGCGGAACGGCGCTGACCCTCGCCGGTGATATCCTTGCTGCAGTGGAACGGAAAAAGGACTGGTCATTAAAGGGACCTGCTTCTGCAGACAGGGGATCCGGACAGGAAACCGATGCTCCGGCAGGAACGGACGCGGACACCGGTGACACAACCGATAGCCTGATGATAGAGGCTGTCAGGGAAGGCACGGTCCCCGGTGTACACGAGATCATCTATGAATCGGAATTCGACAGCCTTTCAATCCGGCATTCTGCAAAGGACAGGAGGGGATTCGCGCTCGGTGCTGTCATGGCAGCAGAGTTCATCCGGGACAGGAAGGGATTTTTCACCATGAAGGAGGTACTGGATCTTTAAGATATTCTGCGGATGCCTGTTCCCACGAGAAGATACGTCGTTTTCGGGATCCTCACGGTCCTATACACACTTTTTTCAGTATGGATCGGCGTATACTGGCTGCTTGCGGCACTGCCTTTGATCTTCGACCTTTTCATTACCCGCCGGCTTCCCGTACGGAAAATTAAAAAACTCATCCGGCTGCCTGTCATCCTCAGGGAAATCCTTGACTGGAGCGGGGCTGTAATATCCGCACTCCTGTTCGTGATCCTGGTCCGAATACTTTTCATTGAAGCCTACACGATCCCCACCCCCTCGATGGAACAGAGCCTGATGGTAGGCGATTACCTGTTTGTCAGCAAGCTCAGTTACGGTCCCAGGATACCCAACACACCCCTCGGATTCCCGTTCACGCATAACACGATGCCGTTCTCAAAAGACAGGAGATCCTATACCGAGAAAGTCCAGTGGCCCTATAAAAGGCTGGCGGGTTTCCGGGATATCAGGCACAATGATGTTGTGGTTTTCAATTTCCCTGAAGGGGATACCGTCGTCAGGCAGCTTCCGGACCAGAACTATTACAGCCTGATCCGCAATTACGGAAGGCGGACCATCCATTCCCAGTATGATGTTACCGGACGGCCGGTGGACAAGCGGGAAAATTTTGTCAAGCGCTGTATCGGCCTGCCTGGCGATACCATTGAAATCCTGCATACTAATGTTTTAATCAACGGAAGGGATATGGGCGAAGTGCCTACCCTGCAGCACAGGTATTATGTCCGGACGACAGGGGGCAGGATTGATTCCGCAGCCATGGCGGACCTGGAACTGGATGAGCAGATGTATGATCCCACGCTCGAGAGCTACGTATTCGCGCTGATGGCTGCACAGGCTGAGCAGCTGGACACCCTTCAGGATATACGGTCGGTAACCCGGCTTGAAAACAGCAACAGGCAATTGTCATATTTCTCAAATTTTCCGTACAGTCCTGATTTTCAGTGGACAGAGGACAATTACGGTCCCCTGATAGTACCGAAAAAAGGCGCCACGGTCAGACTAAGACCCGTAAACCTGCCGTTGTACAGAAGGATCATCGAGACTTACGAAAAAAATCATCTTGAGCTCAGGGATACCGTCATATATATTAATAACGAACCGCGAATTTCTTATACCTTTGGCATGGATTATTTTTTCATGCTCGGCGATAACCGGCATAACTCTGCAGACTCAAGGGTCTGGGGATTTGTCCCGGAAGACCATGTGGTCGGGAAAGCGCTGTTTGTCTGGTTGTCGGTGGACCGTACCCGGGAGGGCTGGCAGCGTTTCAGGTGGAATAGAATGTTTAAGAAAATTAACTAGTTTCAGATTATTATGTTAGCAAAGATCCGCAGTTTTCTGTCGAATAAATATGTCCGTTTCGGATTAGCGGGCGCCATATATCTTTTATGGGTCATCTGGCTCGGTAACTACTGGTGGTTATTCGGCCTGGCAGTTGTATTTGACATCTACATCAGCAAAAAGGTCAACTGGTCATTCTGGAAAAGCCGCAAGAAAAAGAACAGTGCATTCATCGAATGGCTCGATGCGCTCATTTTCGCAGTGATCGCTGTTACCATTATCAATATATTCCTGTTCCAGAACTACAAGATACCCACTCCCTCAATGGAGAAATCCCTTCTGGTCGGCGACCATCTTTATGTGAGCAAGGTTTCGTACGGCCCGAGGATACCCAATACACCCCTCTCCTTCCCCTTTACCGCGAATACCATGCCCCTTGTCGGGGGAAAATCCTACCTGGAATGGATCAATCGCCCTTATAAGCGGCTGGCCGGATTCGGAGAGGTTAAAAACAACGATGCCGTGGTGTTCAACTTCCCTGCCGGGGACACGGTCGTTGTACGTTACTCGGAGCGAAGCTATTATTCCATCGTGCGTGATTACGCCATGCAGATAAAAGGAAACGATTCGCACTACGGACGGGAGGAAAGAACCTGGGAAGAGTACATGGTGGCCGGGAGGAAACAGGTCTGGGAGGAATTTGATATCGTCTACCGGCCGGTGGACCGCCGCGACAATTATATTAAACGATGTGTCGCGATCCCCGGAGACACCCTGCTGATCCGGAAGGGACAGATCTTTATAAATTCCAGGCCCATCGAGGTATTCGAGGGTGTACAGCACCGCTACTTTGTTCAGACGAACGGCACACCGATCAATCCCAAGGCATTTGAAAGGCTTGGAGTAGCCAGGGCTGACCAGGAACAGATGGGAGGCGGCTATATAGTTCCACTGTCGGAAGAGAAAGCGGAACAGCTCAGGGGATTTTCAAATGTTATAGCCGTTTCCAAATACGAAACTCCTGAAAATGAATACAATTTCCAGATCTTCCCGCACGATACGGCCTATAAATGGACGCTGGATAATTTCGGTCCACTCTGGATGCCCTACAAAGGCGCAACCATCTCCCTGACGCTGGAAAATCTCCCGCTTTACAGGCGGATCATCGAAGGGTATGAGGGCCGGAGTATACGGGTCGATGACGGTGTGATATTCATTGACGGGAAAGAGGCCACAGAATACACCTTCGGCATGGGGTACTATTACATGATCGGTGACAACCGGCACTCCTCCTCCGACTGCAGGTACTGGGGATACGTTCCCGAAGACCATATCCTGGGAAAGCCGAGGTTCATCTGGCTTTCACTCGACGCGGACAAACGGTTCCTGGGAAAGATCCGCTGGAAAAGGATGTTCATGTCGACGGATAAGATATAGGTCAATGTCCGTTCAGCCCTGGGTTGGGCTGGCCTTGTCTGAGCTGGACTGGTATAACCTGGATTAAAATGGACCCGGCCGGTCAGCGATCCGGTCTAAAAGGGAAAGTCCTCCACCTGGGTTTCTTCAAGTTCCTCTATTTCAGGCTTTTCGGCTATCTGGTGAATTTTGTTCCCGTCAACATATATGGCTTTATGGGGGCGGACGGGGCAGGCATATTCACAGGCGCCACAACCCACACAGATAGCGGGTTTTATCTCAGGCAGGGTCAATCCGTCCCGGTAAGGCACCATGGTTACAGCCTGTGTGGGACAGTGCTCCGAACATGAGCCGCAGGCGGTATTTTCTGCATAGACCACACAGTTCTCCAGGATCAGCTGTACCTGTCCCAACTGGCATGTTTTCTTGTCCTCCTGGCTGAGGGACAGTATTGCTCCTGTGGGACATGCCTCTGTGCAACGTACACAATCATAATTGCAGTAATTGAAGGAATAATCCATATGTGGCTGCAGTATTCCTTCCAGTCCGTATTCGTTAAGCGAAGGGCGAAGAACACCTGTCGGGCAGGTCGAAACGCAAAGATGGCAGGCCGTGCAGCGGGTTGTGAAATTATGTAGTCCCAGGGATCCCGGGGGACTCACAGGAAAGTTCTTAAGCGGCTCGATCTCCGTCGGGATCTTATTCTCAACATCCTTCGGGAATTCTACGGCAATACTCCCGGGTTGTCCGTTTTCCATGCCTTCCGGGACGGTGTCACTCGTAAAACTCCTGCCCCGGGAAACATCCGAGGCCCTGGCAGAAGAACGGCCGGGGATCCTGCCAGACAGACCGGCCAGCACTGTACCTGTGAACAGCATCCGGAAGATGGCTTCCCTCCTGCCCGTCCTGTTCAATGCCTCCGGTCCGGTCCCGTGTGATTGTCCGGAACCAGGGTCAGCCAGGTGCCCGGAACCAGGCTTCGCCAGGAGCACGGAACCAGACTGTTGCGGCTGGCGGGATTCCACCCGGGGGGAACCTGCCGGAAGATATTTGATCGCATCCTCCGGGCATACCTGCATGCAGTTGAAACATCCCACGCATCTTGAGAAATCGACCTCAAGGTTCTTAACGTCAATACAGGAAGCCTTGCACTCGAATGCACATTTTGCACATTTCGTACACCGGCTGTCGATCATCTTTATCCTGAACAATGAGATCCTGGAAAGAAGGCCGAGCAGGGTTCCGATGGGACAGACCGTGTTGCAGTATAGCCTTCCGCGGGCAAAAGAGAACCAGACCACAAGTGCCAGCATGAGTGAGGGGATGATATAGCTGAATCCCCTCGAAGGCCTGATATCAAACGGGTACAGATAGTAGACATTTATGCCCTCGAGTATCCCGGCAAGCCGGTTATTGAACCAGAGCCCCGCAGGCAGAACCAGGTCAGAAAAGATACGTCCGAAAATACTGTAGGGATCTAAGAAACTGAGTCCGAAAAGGCTCCTCCCGGCCAGCAGGATCAGCACCGGCAGGACCAGAAAACCATACCGCCAGAAGTTATGTGCCTTGCCGAACCTGTACCTGTGGGTCTTTATTTTTGTTTTCCTCCGGATCCAGCTGACGAAATCCTGCATGATCCCCAGGGGACATATCGAACTGCAGTATACGCGTCCGAACAATGATGTCAGTAATATAATGGCAATGAAACCAGCTGACACAAGGCTGAAAGTGGTAAAGAACTTGAGGACCGATGGCAGGAACTGGAGAAAGGTGATCCATTGAAATACTTCGATGGGTAATATCTCCCTGAAATCCAGGAAAGCGAATCCAATTGAAAGAATGAAAAGAAGGGCCAGGATGACCCTGAGGATCTTCAGGTGTGCCTGCTTCATGCCTAGAGCTGAATCCTGTCGATATTCAGTTTTGAGAGGTCCATCTCGCCCAGCTCCATTTCCGAGGCAATGCGGATATGCCCGATCTGTGAGGGATTCTTTGCAAGGAATTTTGTGGCAGCAGCATCGGCAGCCACCATATCCGAAGACAGGATCTGGAACTTGCGGGTTTCCACATCTGCGACGGAGACTCCGCGGGGACCGTTCCTCATCAGCACCTTGTACCCGTCGACTACGTTCAGGTCCGGCTTGATGGCTGAAGTAAAATCTGCGATACACTGATGAAGGTCATTGGCATGCCAGTACTGGCGGTCCCACACCGCCCCCATAAGATTCTTCATGGACACACATAATCCGGCTCCGCCGTGATGCTTCAGTACGGGCACATTGATGAATACATCCGATTCCAGTATAAGTTCATGAACCAGGGCCTTCTTCAGTGATTTCCCGCCTGGTATTTCAATTTCATGATACCTGCCCATGCTGTTTCCATCCACGATGATCCCACCGGCATCCTTTGCCGCTTTTTCGATCCCGCTGTTCTGGTAACAGCGCCTCCATTCGTTTATGGTATGGTCAAAAACATACACATCCTTCGCTCCTGCAGCAAGGCAGTGTTCAACTATCCTGCCGACAAGCTGGGGATTGGTATTGGAAGCCCTTTCAGGCACTGCATCCCATCCGATATTTGGCTTAATGACAACTTTCTGGCCTTTCTTTACATATTTCTCCATTCCGCCCATGCTCTGGATGGCACGGTCAAACATTGCTCCCGGTTCACCTCCCTTGACTGCAACCAGGTCGTAATTCTGGATAAGGGATATGCCTCCCCAGAGCTTTTTGTATGATCCCACAGTAGCTGCTGACCCGGCAGCTATTCCGGCTCCGATTCCCTTTCTTAAAAAATCCCGTCGCTTCATGATGATTATTGTTTACCTCCGAAATTTACGATTATCTCCCCGAAAAGTTACCAATGCCGTTCTGTTTCGAATTTAATTTGACTGATTCTAAATTATCAGGCAGCAATTTGGTACCGGAAGATCACTACCCACACTTTACATATTGCCTGTGCGGCCTGATAATACCTCTTATACGGACACGCAGGACGAAATGGACGGAGTTTTTGAAAAACTTCTAACTTTACAGGCCCGGTTATCCTGAGCGGTTGAACCGGCAATGCAGACAAGGGATGAAGATTCTATACTACGACTGTTTCTCCGGCATCAGCGGAGATATGCACCTGGGAGCAATGATCGATCTAGGTGTCGATCCGGAACACCTGCTCAGCCAGCTGCAGCTCCTGAAGCTGGACGAATGGGAGATCCGAATATCGAAAGACCAGCGCAAAGGGATCTCGGGTACCCGCTTAGATGTCCTGGTGAAGGATCCGGGAAAGGATTCGAAGATTCACCGGAACCTGGAAGATATCAGCAACATCATTAATGAGAGCAAACTGGCTGAAGCCATAAAGGCCAGGAGCCTCAGGATGTTTAAGAAACTGGCGGAAGCGGAGGCCAGGATACACGGGAAAAAAGTTGAAGAAGTGCATTTCCATGAAGTTGGGGCCGTAGATTCCATCGTTGATATTGTGGGTGCAGCCATTTGCATCGAATACCTCAGGCCCGACCGTATCATGGCTTCAGAGGTGGAGCTTGGCGGCGGATTCGTAAAGTGTGCACACGGCACCTTCCCTGTTCCCGCCCCTGCCACGGCAGAGATCCTGACCGGCATACCGGTACGCTCGGGTGCGGCACAACATGAGATGACCACCCCGACCGGAGCGCTCATCCTGGCCTGCAATGTGGATGAATTCGCACCCATGGAGGGAATAAAAGTCAGCAAAACTGCTTACGGCATCGGTCACAGGGACCCGGAGATACCCAATGTACTGAGAGTGTATATTGCCGAAAGGGACAGCGGGCTGGATTCTGCGGACCACGAAAAGGCCTGTGTCCTCGAATGCAATATAGACGACATGAATCCCGAGATGTACGGTTATGTTATGGATACCCTTTTTGATCTCGGAGCGGACGATGTATTCATCACGCCCATCATAATGAAAAAAGCCCGTCCGGCTTCCAAACTGAGCGTGTTATGCAGTAGTGACAGGAGGCAGGCCCTCACCGAAGCACTGCTGACCCATACCACCAGCCTGGGCGTAAGAAACTACCAGGTAGAAAAAACCATGCTGCAGCGGGAATTCACAAAACTTATGACCAGCTACGGTGAGGTCACCATAAAAACAGCGGTCTACAAAGGCCGGAAGCTCAAATCAAAACCTGAATACGATGACTGCGTACGTCTGGCCAGGGAGCACGGGATACCCGTCAGCCAGATATACCAGGAAATTTCAGGACTGGTGAACAAGGGCTCATAACCAGGGACAGCTGAACATGGAAAACAGGCTGAAGGAAAAATACAACAGGCTGCTTGACTCGCTGGAAAAGACGGGCGGACTCGCCATTGCCTTTTCCGGGGGTGTGGATTCCGCATTCCTGCTGTATGCCACCCGGGAAGCGCTTGGAGAAAAGGTACTGGCCCTTACCGTGAAAACGCCCTATATCCCGGACTGGGAGATTGATGAAGCCGGCAGTATAGCCAGAGAACTCGGGATAAGGCATCGTATTGTTGAAGTACCGGTGCCCGAACAGATAATGCATAATCCCCAGGATCGCTGCTACCTGTGCAAAACATTACTTTTTACGATGTTGAAGAACTTTGCCCGGGAACAGGGTTTCGATCACCTGGCAGATGGCTCCAATGCGGATGATACACGGGAAGACCGGCCGGGCATGAAAGCCCTCAGGGAACTCAATGTTTTAAGTCCCCTTCTGGAATCCGGTTTCACAAAGTCCGACATACGGACGGTTTCGAAGGAGATGGACCTTGAAATCTGGAAAAAACCGGCATATGCCTGTCTGCTGACTAGGTTCCCGTACAATACCAGGATCAGTAAAGAAATGCTGCGCAATATAGAGCTCTCCGAGACATTTCTGATCGGCCTCGGGATCCGTGCCGTACGGGTACGTGCCCATGATAAGCTGGCCAGGATCGAAACCGAGCCCTACTACATTGACAAGATCTTCAGGGAAAAGCTGACCGGTAAAATCTCAAAACAGCTGAAGGACTATGGATTTTCATATGTAACGCTCGACCTGGAAGGTTACCGGACGGGCGGAATGGAAGAATTATATAAGGAAAAGGATCATGACAGGAAGGGATGAGATAAAAAAACTGCTGGACCAGCTGGGTTCAGGCAAAATCAGCACAGAAGAAGCCCTTGACAGGCTGAGTGACCTGCCATTCAAAGATCTGGGCCACAGCAAGATCGATAACCACCGGGAACTGAGAACAGGCTACCCGGAGGTGGTGTTCTGCCAGGGAAAAACCCCCGGACAGGTCAGCAACATCATGGAGTATATGGCCACCCAGAAAGTGAACATCCTGGGTACCCGCGCCAGCGCAGAGATCTACGATGCCGTCAGGAAGGTTCTGCCGGAGGCCGAATTTAACGAGACAGGACGGACCATTACCCTGAAACAGGTGGAGACCAAACCAACAGAGACCTATATCGCCATCCTTACCGCCGGGACATCGGATATGCCTGTGGCCGAAGAGGCAGCAGTCACCGCAGAACTTTTCGGCAACCGGGTCAAGAGGTTCTTTGACGTCGGCGTTGCCGGGATCCACCGCCTTTACAGCGGCCTTGAGGAAATTAAAAAAGCCAGGGTCATCATCGTAATCGCAGGAATGGAGGGGGCCTTGCCGAGTATTGTCGGTGGACTCGTAAATGTTCCCATAATCGCCGTACCGACGAGCATTGGTTACGGAGCAAGTTTCAATGGACTCGCCGCCCTGCTTGGGATGCTGACCAGCTGTGCATCCGGGGTCAGCGTGGTAAACATTGACAACGGTTTTGGAGCAGCCTACATGGCCAGCATGATCAATAAAATCTGAGATGGGCCCCGATAACACCGTACTGCTGAGCACTTCATATTTCGGTCCGGTCCAGTATTTCACCAAGTTCCTGCTGTTCCCGCAAAGGGTCATTGAAAGGTTTGACAACTATACCAAACAGACCTACCGTAACCGCTGTAAAATATACGGCGCCAACGGTATCATTACGCTCAGTGTCCCCGTTCTGAAAGGGCCCTCCCACAAAACCCATGTCAGGGATATCCGGATCGACTACAGTAAGAACTGGCGCAAACTTCACTGGAAAGGCATCGAATCAGCCTACCGGCACTCTCCTTTCTTTGAATTCTATATGGACGATATCCGGGCCTTTCTGGAAAGGCAGCACGGTTTTCTGCTCGATCTCAATCTTGAGATCCTTGATTACCTGCTGGAATCACTGGAAATCGAGGGGGAGTATTCCCTGTCTGACACCTTTATTGAAACCGGATCCGGTGCGCTCACCGATTGCAGGGAGAGCATTCATCCAAAAAAAGAACCGGCCGCTGACCGGTTTTTCAGGACGGAGCCATATAATCAGATCTTCTCTGAAAGATTCGGATTCAGAGAAAACCTGAGTGTTATGGATCTTTTATTTAATGAGGGACCGAACGCCAGGTCTGTCCTGCAGAAAAGCCTGCTTAGCTGATGCTGGCCCTGGGCTCTGAATGGAGCCTTGCGCCCTGAGAAAAGCCCTGGGAGATGAGCCAGCCCGGTGGGGTTCTTATCAGAACCTGAAACCCAGAGTGGCTGAGATTTGCTGGTTGTGATTGCTGATGGTGGCACCGCCGGCATCCTCAGGAAGGTATAGCCAGTAATCGTATTCGTTTGTCCTCAGGACATAGGCCAGGTCAAAAAATACATTACTGCTCCTGATCCCGAATCCCCCGCTGTAATTCATATACCATGCGTTCTTATTGTCCTCTGAGGTTTTATATGGACTGTCATAGAATGCCAGTCCACCCCTCAGGTACATCGGACCCAGATGAAGCTCGGCCCCGGTGCGTATATTATGAGCGGCAGAATAGATCTCGCGGATCCGGTCGTTCTGGTCCAGCAGGTCATAACTTGTGGGCCGGGTGTCCATATTAATTTTGCTGTAATCCATGTACTCATAATCTACACTGACAATGGCAAGTCTGCCCAGCTGAAGGGCCACGCTGGCAATTGCTTTATATGGAGTGCGCAGGCGGTAATCGAACTGGTTGATCAGGGATCTCTCATGCCGTTCCGGTTCTCCCGTGCCATCATCAAAGGTGGAAAGCATGTCTGTATAGAAGTCCTCCCTTATGTTGTAAAAGGTGGGAAGATGGAAAGCTGCGCCTATCCGGATCAGGCTGATGGGCCTGTAAATTATCCCGGCCTTGAATGTGTAGCCTGTTCCCCTGGTCTCCAGGGTCTCCCTGAAACTGAAAGAATTGAAGAAGGGTATAAGACCGGCATCATCAATCTCATCATGGATAATATAACTGGAATACCTCAGGCGGTGTATCCCGAAGGTACCCCCGATATATAGCCTGTTCCCGTAATTTGCCCCGACGCTGATCACGTATTCTCCTATCCCGCCGGATTCCGTTATCCTCCGTCTCTGGAACTGGCCGTAGCCGGCATCCCTGATATCATTCCAGTATTCCATGTTTAACGAATCATCCCAGGGCATCAGATTTGCATTCCAGGCAAGCTCCTCGTAATAGTCGCTCCATTCCCCAGCGTTGGCATTATTGGTAAAATTATCGAGGTAGGATGAGCTTTCAAATCCCCCGGAAGGCTGTATCCCCTTCATCATGGTGTTCCGGTTGAAATTATTCAGCTGGTTGTACCCAAGACCGAACGACACTCCGGCCCATCCATTATCCTTCCCGGTCAGGCTGGTATGAACAAATCCGAGATTATTCAGTATGAAGCGGTAATTGTTGTCTTCACTGGTCAGGTTGAGATATCTGCTGGAAGTATTGTCGTAGGATAAGGTTGGTGTCAGGGTAAGTTCGGTGCTGCGATAAACACCCAGTCCCGCAGGATTCAGACTTGTACTGGTAAAATCCCCACCCAGGGCGCCGAACGCACCTCCCATCGACATGGATCTGGCCGTCCCCCCATAAAAGTTCTGGGAATAACGGAGGGCATCTGTTTCGTTCTGGGACCAGCCTGTGGCCAGGAACAAACAGGATACTGCTATTATGATATATGCTTTTTTCATTGTGGTAGTACTATTTTTAGATATACGTAGTGCTGTTAACCTTTGTACGGGTTAATGAATTAGAACAGTTCATTTGTTCTCTAAATCAGCGCCTTCTTCCTCCGCCTGATGATGATGATCTGCTGCCTGAGGAACTGCTGGAAGAGCGGCTGACAGATCCGGAAGATCTAGATGATCCGGATGACCTCACACTTGATCCGGATGAGCGTGAAGAACTGCCCGACGACCTGTAGCTGGATCCGGATGACCTCGAGGGACTGCTGGATGACCTGTAACTGCTCGAAGACCTGCTGGGAGTGGACCTGTAAGTGCTGCTTGACCTTGAAGGTGTTGAGCCTGAGCGATAAGTCGAGGAACTTCTCGGCTGTGTGTAAGTTGAGCGTTGCGTGGTGGATTTCTTCGCCGTGCTGCTTCGTGATGTAGTTGTATTATAGCTTGGTTTGTAAGTCGTCCTCGGTTTGGTGTACGTCGGTGTGTAACTCTTCCTTGTGGTCGTTGTATACCTGCTCGTATTATTGCTACTTGTGGTATATCTCGTAGTGCCTGTCCTGGTCCTCTGAGCAGAATTATTGATGCGCTGTGCATTTTCGCCGGTGCTTGCCCTGGTATTGGCGGCTGACTGCTCCCTGGTTCTGACAGCGGCATTCCCCTGAGTGCCCTGCATGCGGCTGCGTGAAGCGGCACTCGATGTGCCGGCGGCCGTAATGGCTGCATTGCGCCTGGCTGAATTAATACTGGAAGTGCCTGCGCTGGTACGGGTGGCCGTTGCGGCAGAACTGCCTGCAGCAGTTCCACGGGTCCTCCCGTAGGTTCCAGAAGCTGTATTCGTCTTCTTGGGATCCGTAGTGCGATGCCCATAAGTGGAATATCCCGAACGCGATTCCCTGTGGCCGTAAGTATAGCCCCTTCCACTTCCGTAATCACGGTAATATGCATAAGGAGTCGGGTAATAATATCCTCCACCTCCATAGTACCCGTCATACCAGCCGTGGTTATAACCTCTCCAGTATGAGGAATAGTAGCTGCCGTAACCCCAGCCCGGGTATCCCCAGCCGAAGGAAGGATATCCCCACCCGTAGGACGGGTATCCCCAGCCCCAACCGGCATAGCCCCAGCCCCAGTTGAATCCGATGCTCATGGAAAATCCGGGCCCGTAGCCTCCATATCCTCCGTACCAGGGATCGTACCACGAATCGTAGTACCAGGGATCATAATAATTGTAACCATAATACGGTGAATGAAACCTGCTTATCCTCGTAGCATACGAAGGATACTGGTTTACGGCACCATAATAATTATTTACCACCGGAGGCTGCGTACCCTCATCGTAATAAGCATATGCATAATCCCCTTCGGGCCCGTAATAAGTGGTGTCTTCCAGTTGATATTCCTCAACAGGCGCAGGTTCTTCGTCCTGGAATTCCCCTTCGAGCGAAAGCCGGTATTGTTCGTAATCACTCAGTTCTTCTTCAGCCACCTGAGCACCCTGTTCCTGAGCAAGAACTTCTGTTTCAGCTTCCTGGCTCTGCATCCTTGTATCCCGTGGCGTATAATACAGGTCATCATATTCCGTAACTCCTGCTTTGTAGGAAGAGGAACATGCACCGAGGGCTATCGCCAGTATGAGGATGCTGCTTATGTTGATTAAAGTTTTCATGGTTAATCCTCCAGATTGGTCTTTATCACAGAAAAAGCAAATACCGTACCAAAATCATCTTCACAGACTTAAAAAAATAAATAGACTCTCCCTTTAATATCTTTTTGATATTTGCTTATTTTACAGGTCCTGACAGTCTAAAGATACAGAATGGCGAAAGAACTTACACTCAGAAGCGAAAACTATGCTCAATGGTATAATGACCTGGTAATAAAAGCTGACCTGGCAGAAAATTCAGCGGTCAGGGGATGCATGGTGATCAAACCCTATGGTTATGCCATATGGGAGAAAATGCAATCCATCCTCGACGGGATGTTCAAAAAAACCGGGCACTCCAATGCTTATTTTCCCCTTTTTATTCCAAAATCCTTTTTCAGCAGGGAAGCTGCGCATGTGGAAGGATTTGCCAAGGAAGTTGCGGTGGTAACCCATTACCGTCTCAAGACCGATGAAAACACCAATGAATTAGTGGTTGATCCGACGGCCAAACTTGAAGAAGAACTCATCGTTCGCCCCACTTCAGAAACCATTATCTGGAATACCTACAAGAACTGGATACAATCCTACCGCGATCTGCCCATACTTGTGAATCAGTGGGCAAATGTTGTCAGGTGGGAAATGAGGACCCGCCTTTTCCTGCGGACGACAGAGTTTCTCTGGCAGGAAGGCCATACAGCCCATGCCACAGAAGCAGAAGCCATGGAAGAGACTGAAAAAATCATCAACCTGTATGCTGATTTCGCAGAGAATTACATTGGAGTACCGGTCATCAAAGGAAGAAAAACGGAGGAAGAAAGATTTGCAGGTGCCGTCGACACCTATTCGATAGAAGCCATGATGCAGGACGGCAAGGCTCTTCAATCGGGGACCAGTCATTTCCTGGGACAAAACTTTGCCAAGGCTTTTGATGTTAAGTTCTCGAGCAGGGAAGGAAACCTGGAATATGTTTGGGCTACATCCTGGGGTGTTTCAACGCGCTTAATGGGTGCACTGATCATGGCCCACTCAGACGATAACGGATTGGTACTCCCCCCCCGGCTGGCTCCCATCCAGGTGGTTATTATCCCCATCTACAAGTCAGACGACGAACTTCAGAGGGTAAGCGAAGCCGCCATAAAGATCAGGGAAGAACTTGAAGCCTCGGGAATTTCGGTAAAGTACGATAACCGGGATACACAGAAGCCAGGCTGGAAGTTCAGCGAATACGAAATGAAGGGAGTCCCGGTCAGGATAGCCATTGGTCCCCGGGACCTGGACAACAACACGGTAGAGATCGCCCGCCGCGACACGCTTGAAAAGCAGGTTGTGCCGAGAGAGGCTGTTGATGACGTTGTACGCGGGCTCATGGAAGAGATCCAGCAGAACATTTACAGGAAATCACTGGATTCCAGAAGGAACAATACGATGCGTGTGGACGACTGGGATGAATTCAGGGATATCATGAAAAACCGGCCCGGATTTGTGCTTGCCCACTGGGACGGTACGAGGGAAACGGAACTGAAAATAAAGGAAGAGACAAAAGCTACTATTCGCTGCATCCCGTTTGACGCAGAAACAGAAGAAGGCAAATGCATATATTCAGGCAAACCATCCGGCAAACGGGTTCTTTTCGCCATAGCCTATTAAACCACGAATATGAGTAAGGAAGATCTAAAGTCAACAATCCTGACCAGCCTCAGCGACAAATCCGCCGTCAAACAGAAAGTACACGACAACACCCTTGAGGTGCTCGCTGATGTGAAGGGGATCCTGCAGGAGTTAGTGAAGGAATTCAACCTTAAACTGAAGGATACAGACCAGCGCGTGCATCTTGAATACACAGACAACGGCTCATACGGAGCACAGCTCAAGATCGCGGGGGATATGCTTATCTTTGCCATGCATACCAATGTGTTCGAGTTTGACAGGAGTCACGGGGTCTGGAAAACCTCGTATGTCCAGGCCGATAAACTGGCCTCCTATTGCGGTATAATCAATATTTACAATTTTCTGTCAGACTCCCTCAAGTACAACCGTCTGCAGGATCTCGGATACCTGGTCGGACGGATCTTCATTAACAAGGACCTGCATTTTTTCACGGAAGGCAAGCGGCAGTTCGGATTCTTCTTCAATAATTTCGGGAATGAGGTTATGAGTAAATCCTCTCTGAGGCATATTATAAACCTTGCCATAAATTACACCCTGGAATTTGATCTCCTCGTACCTCCATACGATACAGTAAAGATCGCTTCGGTAGAGCAGATCAGCGACCGCATTCAGCTCTCAAAATTAAGAACCGGCAAGCGTCTTGGATTCCAGTTCAATGCAGATGACGTAACGTCAGAGTGATAAAGCCGGCAGCGACGAAGTACCCGGCAAGGCTGCACCATCCTGTCGCGGGACCATGCCGTAAAGGCTGATAAAATTTGCCCTGCTCCCATTGTTTTAGCATCTTTTTCATTATTTTACCATGGCTGACCAATACCGGAATCCCTTGAAAAAGTGTATCCTGGTCCTCATTTCGCTGATATTTTATCTGCCTCTTTCAGGTAATGCCCCCCTGATGCATCTGAATGACACGCTGAGACTGAAAGAGGGAACAAGGATCATAATGCCCGGAGGGGGTCGCGTTAAAATAGACCAGGATACCACTATTGTGATCCACAGCGAACTGGATTACAGGATCAGGTACCCCAGGGGGGAGGCCGGGGATATTTTCTTCGATTCACTCGAATTTAAGGCCAACCGGAGCAGGTGGACGCAGGAACTTCATAATATTGTGATCACCTCTCCCCGCCGGCCCGATTTTATCGACACCATCCAGACAGAAATAAGTTCGGATGCCTTTGTCCCCTTCGGTGGAAAGTACATACGTTCCATAGGGTATACCAAGCTGGAAGCATTCGGTCCCACCATATTCGACACCACCCGCCAGGCCAGATCCAGGATCGAGAAATTCGGTAATGACATGCACAGGATCACGCAGGACAAGGTCCTGCAAAACCACATCCTGTTCCGGGAAGGGGACCTCATTGACCCGAATGAATTTGCCGATAACGAACGGATCCTGCGGAAACTCCCCTTCATCCAGGATGCAAGAATTTACGTGTCTGAAACAGGCGCCGGTTCTGACAGTGTGGATGTACTTGTAGTAACCAAGGACAACTTTTCCATAGGTCTCGGGGGAGCCTTATCCGATCTCAATGCAGGCAAC
This sequence comes from uncultured Bacteroides sp., assembly GCA_965603745.1. GTDB lineage: Bacteria > Bacteroidota > Bacteroidia > Bacteroidales > SM23-62 > SM23-62. Next base: position 17,265 of record CBFDEE010000005.1, read on the forward strand.
CTGAATATTTTTGAAAAAAACCTGTTCGGACTGGGACAGGAATTGCATATGGGTTTTTACTGGGATGGAGACCGCACTCCCATGAAAGGGAATGAGGTATATTATATTATCCGTAACCTTGGAGGGTCATTTATCAATTCCAAAATAAGGTTTGCGCAGATATTTGATTCCGAAACATACCAGCTTGGACTTTATCGGAAGTTTTTCACCCCTGATATTAAATGGGCGGGAGCCCTTGACCTCGAGAGAACAAGGGAGATGAGGAAAATCAATTATGCGGATACACTGTCAGAGGTCATTCCCCTGAAGTACAATATCTATGACGCCTGGGCAGGCCGTTCATTTTACCTGAGCTCCCAGCCCAGGTTTACGAGACACCGCCTGAATTTTATTGTGGCAACCCGTATTTTCAGGCACCACTTTATTGACCGGCCCGAAGTAAGTGCCAGTAGTTTTTACCAGTTCCAGAACAAAAATGTCTGGCTTAGTTCATTCTCCATATCATCCCAATCCTTTTTCAAGAGTAACCTGATCCGTGATTTCGGTAGAACGGAGGATGTTCCACAGGGTATGCTTTTCAGTTTCACTGTGGGACCAGAGATCAATGAATTCGACCGGCGTTTCTACTCCGGCCTCAGCTTTTCACAGGGAAGGTTCCTCGGGAACTTCGGTTATCTCC
>CBFDEE010000006.1:0-17584 GCA_965603745.1 uncultured Bacteroides sp.
TTCTGAAGTTCCTGGATTTTTCTTTTCAAAGGCATAATTGATGTTTGGTTTACTGGATAGTATGGGCTACAACATTACAAAATCCCGCAATATTAAAAAAATATTTCATGCACATTATGGTCTCCAAAAGGGCTATACCATTTATTACCAAATGATTAAAAATCTGCCTCAAAACAGATCTCTGCCGGGCCGATCAGGCAGGAAAAATCCTGGCCCGGGCAGGGTTATTTGGGAGCCATCCGGTAGAGGAATACGGCGATGATTGCGAACACAAAGTTCGGCATCCAGACGGCAACGGCAGGATGAAGGCTTCCTCCAATGGCGAACTGTGAGGAGAACTGCATGAAGAGAAGGTATGAGAAAGCGACCATCAGACCGATTCCAAGCTGCATGCCGATTCCACCCTTAACCTTGCGTGAGGATACGGATACTCCGATCAGGGTCAGGATGAAAGCGGAGAACGGATATGCAAACCTTTTGTTTTTTTCTATCTGGTAGGCCTTAACGCTTGCTTCTCCCAGCATCCTGAGCTGATCGATATAATCTGACAGCTCCCGTATGCTCATGGTCTCCATATAATTCAGCCTGCGTTTGAAATCACTGGGATGAAGGGACAGGGCCGTGTCGATCCGGGTGCCCTTTGTTACCGTCTCCGTATATTCACCGATATCCCTGATGTAGTAATTCCGGATCGTCCATTTTTCAATGGTAGAGTCCCACTTCACATAATCGGACATCAGTTTGGAAACCAGTTTCCCGTCTTCGTACTTCTCCATTGAGAACCGGTGCCCGAGATCCGAGATGGTACTGAAGCTTTCCATATAGATATATACTCCCGGTTCGATCTGGCGATGGATATTCCGCTCGGTCACCCGAATCGGGACGGAATGGTAGTAATTTTCCTCGAATTCAAGCCGTATACGGTTCGAATCGGGGATCACATAGTCACTGAGCACAAAGGAGAAGATGGCAATGACCGTTGCTGAAAAGAAATAGGGCACCAGGATGCGGTTAAAGCTCATCCCGCTGGAAATAAGGGCGATAAACTCGGTGCGATAGGCCATTCTCGAGGTAAAGTAAATGACCGAAACGAAAGTAAAGAGGGAACTGAAAAGTACCGCAAAATAGGGGATGAAATTAAGGTAATACTTCGTTAGGATATCGATAAGCCTTGCATCGTTGTTGAGGAAATTGTCAATCTTCTCTGAGAAATCGAAAATAACGGCAATGGACAGGATCAGGGCGATTGAAAAGAAGAATGTACCCAGGAACTTCTTGACAATATAGATGTCTATGATGGTAATGCCCAGTTTTTCTCTCATAAACGGCGGGACAGTTTTGAAATCATTTCGTTTTTCCAGGCGGAGAAATTCCCTTCCCCTATCTGTTTCCGGACTTCTTCCATCAGCCAGAGGTAGAACCTCAGGTTGTGAAGGCTTGCGATCTGGGCCCCGAGAAGTTCCCCCGAGATGATAAGATGACGTAAATAGGCCTTTGAATATTGCCGGTCGACATAGGAATCTCCCTGTGGATCAAGTTCGGAAAAATCATCTTTCCACTTTTCATTCTTAATATTAATGATCCCTTCCCTGGTGAACAGTTGCCCGTTCCTTCCGTTTCGTGTGGGCATTACACAATCAAACATATCCACACCCCTGGAAACTGACTCCAGGATGTTGACCGGTGTACCTACTCCCATAAGGTACCTGGGTTTTTCCACCGGCAGGATCCCGTTTACCACTTCGACCATTTCGTACATCAGTTCTTCCGGTTCCCCTACCGATAATCCGCCGATGGCATTCCCTTCCATGTCAGCTTCGGCTATTTTCAGGGCGGACTGCCTGCGAAGATCTGCATGAGTGCCGCCCTGGACGATCGGGAACCAGCTCTGTGAATGCCCGTACAAGGGCTCTGTTTCCAGGTAGCGATCCCTGCCCCGGTCAAGCCAGGCATGGGTCAGTTCCATGGATTTGCGTGCATACTCGTATTCACAGGGCCAGGGTGTACATTCATCGAAAGCCATAATTATATCGGCCCCGATTGTCCGCTGGATATCCACCACATTCTCAGGAGTAAAACTGTGTTTCGTACCGTCGATATGGGAACGGAAAACAGCCCCCTCCGGGGTCAGTTTCCTTTGTTCCGAGAGTGAAAAGACCTGATAGCCCCCGCTGTCGGTCAGCACGGCCCCGTCCCAGTTTATGAAGCTGTGTATGCCCCCCGCCCTGCCGATCACATCAATGCCCGGCCGGAGAAAAAGGTGGTAGGTGTTGCCTAAAATGATCGGTGCCTTCACATCCTGCCTGAGATCTTCCTGGTGAACTCCCTTAACGGTCCCGGCAGTCCCCACAGGCATGAAAATGGGCGTCGGGAGACTCCCGTGATCTGTCTCGAATACACCCGTTCTTGCATCCGTACCCTTATCAGAATGAAGGATCTTGAACCTCATTTGTGCAGAATTAGCGCAAATATAAGATATTTGTACGATCATAAATTTCAGAAAATTGAACATCTTCGGCTATCCCGTCGCTCATCAACTGATAATTGCCGTATTTGCTGCGTGCTTTCTCCTTCAGATGGTATACTGGTGGCTGATCCACGCCAGGATCGTCTATCGCAGGCCGGAAGCTCCCGGGGCCAGGCGTTTACCGGTCTCTGTGATAATCTGTGCCAGGAACGAGGAGGAAAACCTGAGGTCGAACCTGCCCCTGGTGCTGGAACAGGACTACCCGGATTTCGAGGTCATTGTGGTCGACGACGGATCGACCGATAAATCCATGGATGTGCTCCGTGACCTGGGACAGAAATATCCGCACCTGCGTACCAGCAGAATTAAGGAGAATATCCACATCTCGCGGGGGAAGAAGCTGGCAATGACTGTGGGACTCAAAGCCGCGCGGTATGACTGGGTCCTGCTTACCGATGCCGACTGTATCCCGGCCGGGAAACAATGGCTTGCTGCCATGCAGCGAAATTTCAGCAAGGACACAGGGATCGTACTGGGCTACGGTGCTTACCGGCGCAGAAAAGGCCTGCTTAACCTGGTCATCCGCTACGATGCATTTTTCATCGCTCTGCAGTACCTGGGTTTTGCACTGGCTGGCTTCCCCTATATGGGAGTAGGACGGAACCTGGCTTACCGGAAAGAGCTCTTTTTCAGCAATAAGGGCTTTGCTTCCCATTATGAACTGGCATCAGGCGATGATGACCTGTTCATAAACGAGGTGGCCCGGAAAACACGCACCCGTATCGAGATCCGGCAGGAATCCCATACCGAATCGGAACCGGAAGGATCCTGGAAAAGCTGGTACTACCAGAAAAAACGCCACCTGAGTACCGGTCCCCGATACAAATTCATCAGCAAACTCCTGCTGGGCAGCGAGATCCTGAGCCGCCTTCTCTTTTATATTTCCTTTGCCCTCCTTCTGGGTTTTCAAATCCTGGTGCCATATGTCGGGGGACTGTTTTTACTGCGGCTTTTATCAACAGTTGTTATTATCAAATTGGCCATGGTCCGTTTGAATGAAAGGTATTTATTGTTAATTTCACCGCTGTTGGATATTGTCCTTCCCCTGGCACATATCTTGATGGTTTTCAGCAACTACGTTGCATTAAAAAGAGCGAGATGGAATTAAATCCCAATCTTTCAGAAAAGGCACAGCATGATTTCCTTCTCGTTAAAAGGGCCAGGGAAGGGGACCAGAAAGCCTACGCTGAACTGCTGGGGAGGTACCGGGATGCCATCTATTTCATGCTGCTGAAAATGGTAAATAATCCCAGCGATGCCGAGGATCTCACCATAGAAGCCTTCGGGAAGGCATTCAAGAACATATCACAGTATACACCCAATTTTGCCTTCAGCACCTGGCTTTTCAAGATTGCAACGAATAACTGTATTGACTTCATCCGTAAAAAGCGTGCTGCCACGATATCGCTGGACCAGTCCCCCGACGACTCCGACACCACTTCGGTCACCATACAGTCCGACACGCCGGACCCGGAGGCCAACCTGATCAATAATCAGAAAATCAAACTTCTCAGGGAAGTTGTCAGCAAACTGAAACCCAGGTACCGCACACTGGTGGAGCTGAGGTATTTCAAGGAATACTCCTACGAGGAGATCTCGGAAGAGCTTGAATTGCCGATCGGGACCGTCAAGGCCCAGCTGTTCAGGGCCAGGGAACTGCTCCATAACATTCTCAAGAACATAAGTTCTTCCATGTAATCTTATATACGGCCCTGTCATGGAACTCATCCGGAAATATTTCCCCGGGCTTTCTTCTCTTCAGTATTCCAGGTTTGAGCAAATGCATGACCTGTACCTGGAATGGAATGACCGTATAAACCTGGTTTCCAGGAAAGATATTAATCATCTGTATGAACACCACATACTCCATTCGCTTTCTATCGCAAAGGCCTTTGATTTCAGGGATGGGACAACGATCCTTGATGCCGGGACAGGAGGGGGTTTCCCCGGGATACCGCTTGCCAACTTCTTCCCTTCATGCAGTTTTACACTGGTTGATTCCATCAGGAAGAAGATCAATGTGGTCCGGGATATTACCATGAGGCTGGGGCTTGAAAATGTCGACGCCAGGGCCACCAGGGTTGAAAAGCTGAACTCGAAATTCAATTTTGTAACAGGCAGGGCAGTGACCGGACTTCCCCGGCTGATGGACTGGATAGGGGATTATCCGTATGCAAGGGAAATCGGGGAACAGAAGAACGGGATCATCTACCTGAAAGGCGGTGAAACAGATCCGGATCTTAAACAGTTCAGGCATGCAGAGCTTATCCCGGTCAGTAATTATTTCAAGGAGGAGTTCTTCCGGACGAAAAAGATCGTATTCATCCCCAGTTCAGGATCTTAATTTGTCCTGTATTTTTTTGCCAATCGTAAAAAAACATTACTTTTGCAGTCTAATTTTAAAAAACCGGAGAGGCGATGAAAAGGACATTTCAACCATCCAGGAGGAAGAGGAAGAACAAGCACGGATTCAGAAAGAGAATGTCGTCAGTTAATGGCCGTAATATATTATCCCGGCGGAGAACCAAAGGGAGAAAAAAAGTCAGCGTATCAGACGAGAGCAGGCATAAAGTATGAATCTGATACTGCTTTATTACCGTAACAGAGAAGCAAAATATCCGTATTTTGCTTTTTTTTTGCCTTGATGTAACTTTATGAACCTTCCAGTCCGGCAATGCAGGATATTGATTGGGGAAATATCAGACTTTTAATTTTCGATGTTGACGGTACTCTTTATGACCAGCAGAGGTTGCGTCAGCGTATGGCCCTTGCACTGATATTTCATTACATTGTGAGACCCCGTAAACTGCCGGAGCTTTACATACTGAGAACCTTCAGGAAGGAACGCGAGAGGAACCGCGATATGAAGGTGGATAATCTTGAAGAGGCCCAGTATGAATGGTGCCGCATTAAAACGGGAGTGTCAAGGGACAGGATCATGGCCCTGGTGTCTTTCTGGATGCATGAATTCCCCCTGAAGTATCTGCCAGGCTGCGTTTTCCCCGGGGTACAGGAACTATTCAGCGGAGCAGGGAAACTGCAGGTCCCGGTAGCAGTATTATCGGATTACCCTTCCGATCAGAAACTGCAGTCCATGGTTTCTGCCACCCAGCCTGAAGTCAACAGCCTGAAACCCGATCCGAAAGGGCTGCTTTATATAGCAGACAATTTCAATCTCCGGACACAGGATTGTTTGTACATCGGGGACCGTCCTGATCTAGATCTTGAAGCAGCCAGAAGCGCGGGCATGAATTTCCTGCTTGCGGACCGGAAGCATATCCGCGAAACTGATTTTTTCACTCAAATCCTTAACCGGCTTGACAGACAGGGAAAAAACAAATAAAGAATGCTGGGTTTGTGGTTCCGGGGATTTAATCCGGATAAAGGAATCCAATATAGGGGATGATCTCACGAGCCGGAACTTTGCCATTACAAATTTCGACTATGGTACCACCGGTGAGCTTAGCCGGTGCGAAAAATGCGGATTCATACAGTGTACCGACCTGGAAGATGTAATAGGATATTACGAAGACCTGGAAGACCTGGAATATGAAAACGGCCGGAAGGAAAGGCTCCTTCAGGAACAGAAGGTAATCTCCGGTATCCAGAAGGTGCATCCCGGGAAGAAATTACTGGATGTGGGAGCGGGAAGCGGAATGCTGGTTGAAGCCGCCATCCGGGCAGGATACCGGGCTGAAGGGATTGAACCATCGAAATACCTGCAAAAGATTGCTGTGGGTCATGGCCTGCCGGTTCACCTGGGGACATTCCCGCATGAGGAAACACCCGGGCCCTATGATGTGATCACCTTCATTGACGTGCTCGAACATGTTACCAATCCGCTCGAACTGATGACAGATCTCAGAAATGCCCTGAAAGATGACGGGATACTGGTCCTTGTAACCCCCGATATAAGATCATTTATGGCCAGGTTCCTGAAATACAGGTGGTGGCATTACCGCGTTGCACATATCGGCTATTTCAGTAAAAAAACGCTTTCCATACTGGCCGGAAGGGCGAATCTCGAGTTGATCAGGCTGAAAAGACCCACATGGTATTTTACCGCACATTACCTGGCTGTTCGTACCCTCTCGTTTTTCCCGAAATTTCTGCGTTTTAAGGTCCCCGGATTCATGGAAAATATCATAATACCATTAAATTTACGGGATTCAATTCTTGCTTTCTACAAACCGAAGCAGAATGTTTAAGCACTATGTAAGCATTGCCCGGCCTGATCACTGGTTCAAAAACATCTTCATGTTACCGGGGATAGTCATTGCCTGGATCTACCTGGGACCGGAACTTAGTCCCGCGCTAATCTTCAGGTTGCTTACCGGCGTGTTCGCCACCTGTCTTATCGCTTCGGCCAACTATGTGATCAATGAGTGGCTGGATGCAGAGTTTGACAAATTCCACCCCCTGAAAAAGGACAGGCCTTCACTGGTCGCAGATCTCAGGAGGGGATATGTCTACCTGGAATACACCCTGCTTGCCATTGCCGGTTTATCCCTGTCTTTATTAATATCCTGGCAGTTTCTTGTCACGGAACTTTCTTTCCTTGTCATGGGATTGCTGTATAATGTAAAACCAGTAAGAACCAAGGAAAAGGCTTATCTTGACGTTATCACGGAGTCGGTCAACAACCCCATCCGTTTCATACTCGGATGGCTGATCATCATGGAATCCCCCTTCCCTCCTTCCAGTATACTTATTGCCTACTGGATGGGAGGTGCATTCCTCATGGCCACCAAGCGCTTCGCCGAATACCGGTTTATCGGTAATCCGGAGACTGCAGGTTTATACAGAAAATCCTTCAACTACTACAATGAAAACCGCCTGATCGTTTCCATCTTTTTTTATGCATTGTGTTCGTCATTTTTCCTGGGAATTTTCCTGATAAAATACCGTATTGAGCTATTGATCAGTTTCCCGTTCATTGCCCTTCTGTTTACCTGGTACCTGAAGATCGGTTTTATGGAGAATTCCATCGTGCAGACGCCTGAGAAACTGTACAGGGAGAAAAAGTTTATGTTGTATATTCTTTTCCTGTCCTGCCTGATGATATTTTTGTTCCTTGCTGACATCGAATGGTTCGGCTGGTTTCTTAATAAGATCTTCGAATAAAAAATTAAAGGATGAAGCCCGATAAAAAAGATAAATCCAGAAAGGATCCCCGGGCGAAGGGAGAATCTCTGAGCCTTTCGGTTATCCTGCCGGATGCAGGCAATGAAAAAGGATTGTCCTGTCTCCTCGATTCAGTGATAAACATCAGGAAACCCTATGAAAAAGATTACGAGATCCTTCTCATGTCTTCCAGCGCTGACCGGCAAACCGAACTGCTTGAAAAAACTCCTGAGTTAAAAACCCTGCTGGAGAAAAAGGTGATTAGGGTACTCCCGCTTGGCGGGTCCGCCACGATTCCGGCTGCACTGGCTGCAGGGATCCGGGAAGCCACGAAAGAGAACATCCTGATCCTGGAGACGGCACGGCTTGAAAAGCCTTTCAGCATGGATTCCTTTTTTTCCGTCCGGCAGGAATCCCTTAAGGACTCTCCCCTGATCATACCCCGTTTCCAGGAAGAGCCCGACAGGGAAAGGAAGATGCACCACCCGGCCCTGCTGCTGGACTCATCACTGGCCCGTTATCTTTTCCTGGAGGCTGAAATATCGGGGGATGATTACCAGCCGGATCTTTTCCGCATGATCCGGAGGCTGAATGTAAAACACAGTGAAATAAACATCACACAGAAATCCCCTTTCGGGGATACCGGCAGGAAAGGCCCGGGTTTTCCCGCAGGGCTTGTTTCCCGCCTGAGGTTCTTCATCCGGTGGTTCTTTGTTCTGCCGGTCAGGGAATTCAGGACCAGGCCACATCTGAAATATTCATTTATCGGCAGTCCATCCTGGCTGAGGCTGGCCTTCATATCCATTTCCACCGTGCTGTTCATCATCATGCCCATCATGAGTTATGACAGCGGGATTTCCGGGGATGAACAGACATTCCACTATTTACACGGGCAGAATGTGTACAATTATTTTGCCACCGCGGGAAAGGACTCATCCGCGCTGCACTATAATAATTCCGTGCTTCACCTGTACGGACCCGCATTTGACCTGAGCACGGTCATTGTAAACAAAATATTCAACGTCGAGAATGAATACGAGGTACGGCATATACTGAACGCCTGGGCAGGATGGTTCGCTATTCTTTTCGCGGGACTCCTGGCTGTGCTGCTTGCCGGATGGCGGGCGGGGGTTATGGCCCTTCTGTTCATGTTCCTCTCTCCCCGCTTCCTGGGTCATGCATTCAATAATCCCAAGGATATACCCTTTGCAATGGCAACCATTTTCACCCTGTATTTCATCATCAGGTTTCTCAAGGAATTCCCGAAACCCCGATGGAGTACCGTATTATTTGCGGGACTGGGAATTGGTATGGCCATTGGCGTAAGGGTAGGCGGGCTGCTGCTGATTGCATACCTTTTTTTGTTCTCCGGGATCTATTTCCTTTTCACCGAGAAGCTCGGGAATCTCTTTTCAAGTGAGAATATGAGAAGGCTGGGACGCTTGCTGATGTTCCTGTTTGTGATCTCCATTATCGGCTATGTACTGGGAATAATCACCTGGCCGTATGCCCTTCAGTCCCCCATCTCCAATCCCCTGAAAGCCATGGATGTCATGACCAATTATGCAACCAGTATCCGTCAGCTGTTTGAAGGCCAGATCATCTGGTCAAACAGGGCACCCTGGTATTATGTACCCAAATACATGGTGATTACCATACCCCTGGTAGTCCTGACAGGTCTTGTATTATTCCTTGTTCTTATCCCAAAAATGGAAAGGAAGCTCAATTACCTCTGGATTTTCATCATTCTGTTTACTTTCCTGTTCCCCATTATATATATAATTGATAAGGAATCCAATGTATATGGAGGCTGGAGGCATTCCATGTTCGTGTACCCCTCCATCGTGATTGCTGCAAGCCTTGGTTTCAACACCCTGTACCGGATCATCAGGAACAGGTATGTAAGATACGCTCTTACGGCATTCTTAATCGTGCTCGGAATGCTTCCCCTCAGGCATATCGTGCTTAACCATCCCCTTCAGTATATCTACTATAACGAGTTGACCGGTGGTACCAGCGGGGCCCTGGGGAAATATGAAATGGATTATTACTACCATTCCATGAAAAAGGGATCAGAATGGCTTATTGAAAACAGGATCAAGGATTCAGATGCCGGATCCGATAATAAGATCATGGTCGCAGCCAACTTCAGCATCAAATATTATTTCAGGAACTATGAGGACCTGGTTAATACCAGGTATGTCCGCTATTACGAGAGGGGAAATTACAACTGGGATTACGCCATAATAGCCAACAGCTATATTAATCCGTACCAGCTTAAGAATGAAGGCTTCCCCCCGCCCAACGCCATACATACCATTTATGTGGACAAGAGCCCGGTATGTACCATTATTGAACGAAAATCCAAACTGGACTATGATGGGAACACTCTTCTGGGTCAGAGAAACTACAGTCAGGCCATTCCGATCCTCGAGCAATCCGTCGAAGAGGAGCCATGGAATGAGGCGGCTCTCCTTAACCTTTCCAAGGCATACCTGGATACACGGCAATTTGATAAGACAAGAGTAGCCATTACACAGTGCCTGAAGGTTTATCCTGATTATGACAGGGCCCTGAACCTGCTGGGGGCACTGTATCTAAACGAGAATAAAATATCGGAGGCTTTTTCGGTTTTCACGCGGATAATACAGATCAATGAAAGGTTTGTCTCTGCCTATCATAACCTGGGACTCATATACGCCAGGCAGAATAATGCAGATATGGCACTTCGGTATTTCCAGCAGGCCATACAGGTGAACAGGAATTTCAAGCCCTCCTACCAGGCTATCGGTGAAATTCTAAGAAGTCAGGGAAGAACCGACGAAGCCCGGCAATATTTTGAAATAGCGAATTCACTTTAGGATTTTGAGAGTATATTTACGGTCTGAAACACACCGGGATCCATGAATTTTTTGCGCTTTATATTCAGCCGCGTCTTTCTTAAACATCTGGCAATTGCCCTGGGTATTGCAATCATTCTGATCGCCTCTGTATTCCTCTTTCTTAAGATATTTACACGGCACGGACAGGCCCTCAGCGTACCCGATCTCACCGGTCTGAGCCTCCATGAGGCTGATTCAGTCCTGATGGAAAGAGAACTGCGGTTCCAGATCGTTGATTCGGTCTATAACATAAATGCCGACAGGGGTTCCATAATAGACCAGAATCCCCGTCCCGAATTCAAGGTAAAGGAAAACCGTACAATTTTTCTCACAATCAATGCGTTTAATCCCGAAATCATCAGGATGCCAAATGTGGTGGGAGTGAGCCTCCGGCAGGCCGGTGCCGTTATACATACCGCGGGACTGCAGGTCGGCAAGCTTACTTACGTTCCGGATATTGCAGTGAATAATGTTCTGCAACAAAAATACAGGGGGAACGTTATAGAAGAAGGCGATTCAATCATCAAGGGCTCGGAGATAGACCTGGTGCTTGGCAGGGGACTCAGCAATGAGAAGACGGCAGCCCCGGACCTGATAGGATTGTTGATGGAGGATGCAAGACAGAAGATCACCCGGCGCTATCTGAACCTGGGGGCCGTGATCTATGACCGTTCGTTCATGAATGCCGACGATTCGGCAGCGGCATTTATCTGGAAGCAGAGACCCGTCTACACTGAAGAGAACGAGATACTGATCAGCCTGGGCGCTTCGGTTGACATCTGGGTGACAGTCGACTCAAGCAAGCTGCCCCTGCCGGATGATCTTGAATTGCCGCTGCTGGAGAATGAAAACGAATAATCAGAGCAAACTCCACACAGACCCTGAATGACCACAGACGTATGATGATGACCTTAAAATCCGGAATTCTGAGCCTTATAATCTGCCTGGGATCTCTTCCTTCGATACTGGCACAGGAAGTGCTGGTTCCGGCAGGCATACCGGGTCTGACAGATCAGCGGACAAAAAAAAGTACATCCATCGATGTTCTTCCCGACACCCTGGAACTGCCTTTCATCGATGATTTTTCAAACAGCGACGGACTTCCCCATCCGAAATTGTGGACCGACCGCTGGGTCTATGTCAACAATACCTATACAAGAGATCCCGTGACCATCGGGGTGGCAACACTTGACCTGCTGAAATACGACGGTACGCTGAACGGATCATCCAGCACAGCATTCGAATCTGATTTCCTGACATCTTTTCCCCTAAATCTTGATTATCCCGGCAGGGATGATATCTGGCTGAGTTTTTTCTATGAGCCCATGGGACTGGGCGATTATCCCAATAAACAGGATTCCCTCGTGCTGGAATTCCTCGCACCGGACAGCACTGAATGGGAAAGGGTCTGGTCCGTGCCCGGACTGGAGCGGGACCCGCCGCCCGGAGTGGATACATTCCGCCAGGTTTTCATTCCCGTGAGCGAGAACCGCTTTCTGAAGAAAGGTTTTCAGTTCCGTTTCATGAATTACGGAAGCCTGACGGCGGATGATTTTTCCAATGATCAACGCGGTAACGGTGATCACTGGAACATCGACTATGTCTATCTTGACACCTCCCGCTCATCCAGTGTTTCAGCACTTAATGATGTTTCCATGATATCCTCACTCGGGTCCATTCTGAAAACCTACCAGTCCATTCCCTGGAGCCATTTCGGGAAAGCACGCGTTACGGAACTCCAGCCGAGCGTTGATATAAGCTACCGGAATAACGATACTACCATCCGGAATGCAACCCGGATACTCAAGATCACAGACCTGAATTACCAGGAAACGGACTCGGTGAATGGGGGGGCCGCCAATATTGTCCCGGGAATACTCAATACCTTCAGGTTCCCCAATAATTATCCCTTCTTCTATTACGAGGCCGATTCAACCGTATTCGAGATCAGGTCCTACCAGGTAACCGAAGACCTCGACTATAAAGCCAACGATACCGTTGTCCGCTACCAGCGCTTCTACAATTATTACGCTTACGATGACGGTAGCGCCGAGAACGGATACGGACTCAAAGGTGAGGGCTCAGCCAACGCATCTGTGGCTTACCGGTTTAAAACATTTAAGGAAGATACCCTCAGGGGAGTGAAAATGTATTTCAACCGTACCCTGGGGGATTATTCACAGGACTATTTCCGCCTGGCCGTATGGGACCATGACAAAGACCTGGATTCACCCGGGAAATTGATTTACAGTATGACAGGGGTGAAACCCGAATATGCCAATGAGTTGAACAAGTTTGTCACCTATACGCTGGACACCACGATTGTGGTCGACGATGACTTTTATGTAGGCTGGATAAAAACAAAGGAAAATATCCTGAACGTGGGATGGGATGTTTGGAACGATAAGCGGGATAAGGTTTATTATAACCTGGGACAGGAATGGGTAAACTCCGGATTCAAGGGCTGCCTGATGATCCGCCCCCTGATGGGGAAAGAGCTGTCCTGGCCCGTAAAAAAGGAAGAAATCCCTGAACTCAGGCTGCAGGTATACCCCAACCCGGCAATGTACAGGTTTTACCTGGATATCCCTTCGGGGGAAACAGCCGGCTTGTCAGCGGGGGAATGGGCCCTCAGCCTCTACGACCTTCGAGACAGGCTGGTTTATGCCTTTCCCGGCGCGTCAGGATCTGCCGGTGGTGATTTCCGTTCAACCGGTGATACCTTCGGGGGCGACCGTATTTCGGACCAGCCGCATTATATCGGGGACCTGCCCGAAGGGCTGTATATAATCAGGATAACCCAGGGCGGGATCTTCCGGGCCGGCAGCAAACTGATGATCGTCCGCTGATCCTTATTCAATGAATGCATCGGGAACAGATACTGAATCAACGGAACTTTTTGAGCACCATCGGATTACAGTGGATTCAGGGCAGGAGCCCATGCGCATCGACAAGTACCTCGTAAACCGACTGACGCAGACCTCAAGGACCCGAATACAGTCCGCCGCCCAGTCCGGTAATATCCTGGTCAATGACAAAACGGTCAAGCCGAATTACAGGATCAAACCTGGCGAGGTGATAAGCATCGTGATGCCCCACCCTCCCAGGGACACCGAGATCCTTCCCGAAGACATCCCCCTGGATATCGTGCATGAAGACGATGACATCCTTGTGATCAACAAAGCAGCCGGCATGGTTGTCCACCCGGGAGTAGGTAATTATTCCGGAACCCTTATCAATGCGCTGTACCACCACTTCCGGGATCTTCCACTGTTTCAGTCCGGCGATATGCGCCCAGGGCTTGTCCACCGCCTGGACAAGGACACTTCCGGCATCCTGCTGATAGCAAAAACGGAGCTTGCCCTGAACCGCCTGGCCAGGCAGTTTTTTGAACGTACGACAACACGAAGGTACCAGGCCCTTGTCTGGGGAGACATGAAAGAGGATGAAGGCAGCATCGAGGGGTATATCGGGCGTGATATCAGGGACCGGACAAGGATGAAGGTATATAAGGATGCCTCGCAGGGAAAACCCGCACTAACCCATTACAGGGTCCTTGAACGGCTCGGTTACATCAACCTTGTTGAATGCCGGCTTGAGACCGGCAGGACCCATCAGATCAGGGTTAATTTCCAATCCATCAGGCACCCCCTTTTCAACGATGCCACGTATGGCGGCGACCAGATCCTGAAAGGAACCACTTTCACCAAATACAAGCAATTTGTGCAGAACTGCTTTGCCATACTTCCCAGGCAGGCCCTTCACGCAAAGTCTCTGGGATTCACCCACCCGGCAAGTGGCAGGGAAATGCACTTTGAATCCGAACTTCCGGAGGATATGTCCCTCGTTATCGAAAAATGGCACCGCTATCTCGAAGGTAGAACGGGAGAGTGATTTCACGGACAGATGCAGTTAGCCTCGCCTGCATCCGGCAACCGACCGCCGGGCAAAACAAAAAGAGTTTATCTTTGTGTAGTAACAGATGCCGGTGGCAGTATTTTGTACCGGCCGTTTCAACAGAATGAAAAAGAACATAGCCATAGTTACGGGCGGGGATTCCTCCGAACTGGTTATTTCGCTGAAAAGCGCGAGACAGGTAAATCTGCATCTCGATCCGGGGAAATACGATTCATACATTGTCTATATACGGAAGAACGACTGGCATGTGAGGCTGGATCCGGAAGGCAGCAGGAAACTGCCCCTTGACAGGGAAACCTTCAGTTTCCTGAGAAATGGCAAAAGCATCCGTTTCGACTATGCATTCATCGCCTTGCACGGTCCCCCGGGAGAAGACGGGCAATTGCAGGCATATTTTGACGGACTGGGAATTCCCTACTCCACCTCGGTAGCACTTTCCCTCCGGCTCTCCTTTAATAAACACGACTGTAAAAAGATCATCCGGGATTCAGGGATCCTGACGGCAGATTTTGTTCTGATCCGAAGGTCCGGATCCGGTTCTGCAGGGGGATCACAGCGGAAGATGGTATCCGGGGACAAAACCGAAGTTTATGATCCGGAAACCCTGATTGGTCGTGTGGGACTCCCCTGCTTTATTAAGCCCAATGCCGGGGGATCCAGCTTCGGGGTCTCAAGGATCAACGAGGCTTCACAGCTGGAAGATGCCATCGATAAGGCTCTGAAGGAAGATGACGAGGTACTCGTGGAAACTTATCTACCCGGAAACGAGCTGACCTGTGGTGTACTTAAAACAGCATCTCGGGAATTTCTTTTTCCCGTCACTGAGATTATCCCTAAAAACGAGTTTTTCGATTACGAGGCCAAATATACCGAGGGAATGGCTGATGAGGTTACTCCTGCGAATATCCCGGAGGCACTTGCCCTGAATTGCCAGGCCCTCTCCTCCAGGATATACGACCTGCTTGACTGCAGGGGAATCGTACGGATCGACTTCATTAACCGGGGGGGCGACCTGTATTTCCTCGAACTGAATGGCGTACCCGGGATGAGCAGGGAAAGCATAATCCCCAAGCAGATCCGCACCATGGGTTATTCAGAGGCCGACATATACAATCTTATCATCGAAGATACGGCCGGCTGGTAGATCCAGGCAACCGGCAAAACCAGATCAGGAACAATTTTAACCGGGAATCCCGTTCGAGGAAACAGGGTGCTGATGGTAATTACCGCCTTATGAAGACAAAATCCCCTCCTTCATCACCGACATTCTGAATGTCACCGTACTGCGGGGTATTCGGACTGTTATTGGCCACGGGGATCTCAACGCTCTGAAAAAGCTGGCTTGCCGACATATATACCTCTGTGTTCTTTTCCAGGCGGTCCGAGAGGTATTTCAGGAAAACGCTTTTATTGGGTACGGTTTTCAGTACACCGCTGGTTATGGCCTTCCGGCTTGACAGTTCGTATTTCTTCTTGTATGCCATTGGGGCGTCCTTCACCAGGGAACGGGTCTTGAAAATACTGCCGCTGAAGCATGCATCGGAGATCAGCAGGGTATGTTTCGACTGTATCCGTTTCAGGTTGGCAACCAGGACATCGTTGTAAATCCAGTTGGCTGTGAAATGCGCTTCGGCATCGGCAGGCAGCCAGTAGCCGAGTTCCGTCTTTTCGTCGTAATACCCATGCCCGGCATAGAAGATCAGCAGGTTATCCTTCTCCGTTATCGTATTGCTCAAATAATCAAAAGCCCTGAGAATATCCGTACGGGTAGGATTTTTCAGAAGCAGGACATTATCCTTGTCAAAGGTATAATTCGCGGTGAGGATCTCAGTCAGCAGTTCTGCATCCCTTACGGGGAGCCCGTCCAGGTCGGTGATCAGGGGATCCCTGTAATCGCTTACACCAATGATGAGGGCATGATAACTGCCTCCTTCTTCCAGCAGCTCATTCTTGGCTATGGCCATTTCCTCCCGTACCAGGGTCATTTCCCTGGTCTGCTTATTCTGGTGTACATCCGTTGCCTCAATGACGATGTTGTTCGGGCCGACACTCAGGAAGACATTTGCCCTGAACTCACCCGTGCCTGAAAGGGATGCGTCATTCCCGTTGACCAGAACCTCGTAAATCCCGCTCTGATCCTCCACCTTTCCTGTGATCGTTATTTGCTTGATGTCATTGGTTACCGGGTTCAGTGCCCGGAAATCAAGCATGGCGGGCGATGTGATGATAATGGTCGGTTTTTTATTATCCACTGCCGCAAGCGTCGCTCCCGCACCTGTCGGTCCCGCATCAGTGGTTCCTGAACCTGTTTTTCCCGCACCGGAAGTTTCTGTATCGCCGGAACCTGTTTCTGTGCTCTTTTTGCCTTCAGGTGGGTCCGTCTTCTTGACAGTTTCGCCAGAGGCATCTCCTTTTTGTGCAGTTACTCCGGTTTGCTGTATCCTGTGCAGATAATCCTCGGTCCTCTCCGATGGCTGGTAGCCCTGCGATCTCTCAAGGTAAAAGCGGGCATTCTCAAAATCTTTCAGATTAAAGTATACGATCCCGAGCTCCCGGTTCGGGAAATAGTCAATAAAATTCACACCGTAGGTCCTGACCCTTTCACCGTCATCTCTCTTGAGTTCTATGGCATTTTCAAAACATTTCTTTGCTTCCTCCCAGTTTTCCTTCTTCTGGCTTTTCAGACCCTTGCTGTAATGGTCATAAAAAGTCTGTCCGGATATGCCGGCGGAAATGAAAATGAGAATCAGTAAAGAATAGCAGGTTTTCATCACATAATCATATGGTTCATCTCCTTTTTACCTTATATAAACGATAAGGGACAGGATAAATGACTGCAGTTTATGGTCACCTGTAAATGTATTCACCCCTTCATGCCTGTACTTGTAGTATTCATACGCAAAATCCACGGAAAAGTTTTTGGAAATGAGTCCGAAGCCGGCATTGAAAGATGTGGCATTGACCTGGTTGGTAGTAAGCCCGTTCAGATCCTGGTTAGCTACATTGGTCGGGTTATTCTTCCATCCGATCCTTACGGGAATAAGCGCGAAATCCGGGTGCAGAATGTATTCAACTCCGATCCTGATCTGGTTCAGGTTGTCGTTTGATGGAACCAGTAAAATGGAAGAGTCCA
>CBFDEE010000007.1:0-17258 GCA_965603745.1 uncultured Bacteroides sp.
AAAGCGGGACATGCAGTGTAATGATATTTGCTTCCTCCTGTATTCTTTTCAGGGTGACAAACTCCCCGGGGCCTTCATTCCTTTCCCTCGGCGGATCATTAAGGAGTACCTTCATTCCCATGGCTCTGCAGATCCGCTCGATTTTGCTCCCGACATATCCTACTCCTATGATCCCGATACATATGTCGGTGAATGCCAGTTTATAACGGCCTGCCACCGAGAGCAGGACCGAGAGCATGTACTGTTCCACGGATGAAGAGTTGCAGCCCGGGGCATTGGTCCATACTATTCCCCTGCTGTCACAGTATTCCGTATCGATATGGTCATAACCGATGCTGGCGGTCGCAATGAACTTCACGGATGTTCCTTCAAGAAGGGACTCGTCGCAGCGGGTCCGGGTGCGGATAATTAGGGCATCCGCCTCCTTAACCACAGCGCTGTCTATATCCTTCCCCGGAAGGTAAACAAGCTCCGCAAGCCCGTCAAGAACTCCTTTAAGGAAAGGGACATCCCTGTCAGCCACTACCTTTATCTTACCGACTGATCCGCTCACTGTTTAATTGTTAAAACGCCCGCTGTAGGCCCAGAGCCCGAGTGCGGGATTTGAAATATAGAAGATCTCCTCACCGTCCGCCATGGTGTTGAATCCATCCTTCAGGATGCCGGGATCATATTTTTTCATCATTTCACCCAGGCTGCCGTACCCGAATCCCACTCCCTCGATCTCATCCCTGCCGAGATGCCCCGGGCACCAGGTGATATCGAAGCGGTTCTCCGATGAACCGTGGATCAGGTGGGCGGCTGCGCTGAGGTTGTTCTTCAGGTCATCGTTCCGGTCAACGGATCCAAGTATTTCCGGACTCGTACGGTAACCGTACTTCCGGATGAGAGCGTCAATGGTTTTATCCTCTCCGAATTCCCTGACGCCCGGACCCAGTACGATCAGTTCGCCACGGTCTGCAAGGGCCATGCGCGTCCGGTAAATGCTCTTGTTCCCCAGCCAGGTACTCTTGAATTCATCCGGATCAAGGTAGACTACGACCTTTTTAAGTGGCTCCTCCAGCATCTCGAAATTCACTTTAAGGGATAATGCCGAAGCCATTTCGAAACATTCCATGTCATCACCGATGTAGAGTCCCCTGACCTTCAGTTCCCGCTGTTCGCCGGGGCTCACCACGGTCAGTACATACACGACCGGCATTTCCGCAGCGAAATGATCCGAGGCATAGTTCAGAACCCTTCGGACCGGTGTATCCGCCCGCCCCATCATCTTTTCCATACCATAGGCGGCGCCCAGGAAATGGCTCTTGTTTATGCCTTCGGGTCCCCCGGTACCCACAAAAATGTTCTTGCTATGGTTGGCCATTCCTATCACCTCATGGGGGACCACCTGCCCGAGTGAAAGGATCAGGTCGAACCCGCCTTCTGCCAGGAGCCTGTTCACCTGGGCCGGCCAGGGATAATCGACGATCCCGCCCGACACTTCTGCTACGTATGAACCGGGGACCTCCCCAAGGGTTACGATATCTTCCCGCCAGTTATGCACCCTGAATTTATGCTCCGGCACATCCGGATACATTTCCCTGATCTCCCGCCCGGTCATGGGCACATGGGTTCCGAGTGCCGGCAGGACATCAATCATGGATGCTCCGTAGTATTGTTCGGCCAGCCCGGTCAGGGGCCCCGCAAAGGAATGTTTCCTGGTAAAATCAGGCGGGATGGACAGGACCTTTGATCGCCTGCCCAGCTTTTCCAGTGCAGTGAATAATCCCTCGCGGAGATCTTCCGTTCCCAGTTCATCCTTTTCCGATCCTCTCTGATAGTAAATCATTTTGCTCCGGTTTTTGTCAGGTCCTTCGGTATTTTGTGATGTCCTTCGATTTTATTTCGAGTCCTTCGGTATTTTGTGAAGTCCTTCGATTTTATTTCAAGTCCTTCGGTATTTTGTTCCCCTCCCGGCCGGGTTTATGTTTCCTGCCGCCGCCTAAACGCCGCCAAAAGTCGAGTAGCCTCCATCCACGGGGATCACGATCCCGGTTACGAAGGCGGACAGATCCGACAGCAGGTACAGCACCGTGCCCTGCAGTTCATCAACCTCCCCGTATCTGCCCATGGGTGTATTAGCAATGATCTTCTGTCCCCTGGCAGTCGGCTCCCCGCTTTTCTCGTCAACCAGCAGGAAGTGGTTCTGCTGTGTCAGGAAGAATCCCGGGGCAATGGCATTCACGCGTACCCCCGTCTTTGCCAGGTGCACCGCCAGCCATTCCGTAAAATTATTAACCGCGGATTTGGCTGCCGAGTAAGCAGGGATCTTTGTAAGGGGCTTATATGAATTCATCGAGGAGATATTCAGGATCACACCGGTCCCGTCCTCGACCAGGTCCCTCCCGAGGACCATGCTGGGCAGAATAGTTCCCTTGAAATTCAGGTCAAAAACCCAGTCGAAACCCTGCATTTCAAGTCCGAAAAATGTCTTGTCCCATGCTTCCTTATTGCCGGCATCCATGGTCTCCACCTGCGTGGTGGCTTTCGGGGAGTTGCCCCCTGCCCCGTTGATCAGGTAGGATATCCTGCCATACTTTTCATGAATGGTCTTACGTGCGGCCTCCAGCGATTCACGGCTGAGCACATCCGCTTCCAGGCCCAGCACTTCCGCCCCGGTTTCGGCCTGAATGCCGGATGCCACTTTCCCGGCAAGCTCACTGTTGATGTCCAGGATCACGGTCTTCATGCCAGTACGGGAAAGTCCCATTACTATAGAAGACCCGATCACGCCGGCCCCGCCGGTGATCACACATACTTTGTCCTTGAATTCTCCAAATACTTTATTTTCCATAATAATTGTTTAGACCTGGTAACAGCACAGGTTTTCCTTGCAGACAATATCTATCGGAATGAGCTGCTCAGGTGATGGTTTTTTATTTATTTTCAATGCATTAAAGACTGATATAAGGGCCCTGTAGCCCTGCTCCCTCGGCTTCTGGCTGATCAGGAAATCGATGGCACTGCTGTTCAGGTACCGGATATTGGGATTGATCAGGTCGTAGCCCACCAGCAATATATCCTCGCGGCCGGACTCGACCAGGAACCTGGCCACCTGGTATACCCTGGAATTGGTAACGAATATCCCGCTGATGTCAGGGTACTTCTCAAATATCTCAGCCAGTGTCTTTTTAATATACACGGAGCTCTCCCTGGGGATGACCTGTGTGATGATCTCCGGTCTTTCGCTGAGGCCGGCACCATTCCAGTACTCCCGGAATCCTTCTTCCCGGTTCTGGATGTGATTATAATTATCCCTGTCCCGCGCAATGCTTACAACCAGCAGCCTTCCCCTCCCGTGCATACCCATCCTCAGAAGGTTGGCAGCCACCGCTCCGCTCCGGCGAGGGTCCTGCCCGATATAGGTGATCTGGTCCGGGTGGCGAATATTGTCATTCAGGGAAACAAAGGGTATACCCCTTTCACTGCAGCGGTCGAATAATTCCTTTGTTTCCTGGTGAAATACGGGAGCCGCGATCACTGCATCCGGGGCAAATTCAAGCATTTCCTCCGTCCGTTCGAGAAACTCCTGTTCCGTGAACTGGTTGTAAAGAAACTCCCGGACCTCGATCCTGAAATGATCCAGTTCGGAGCAGGCTTCGGAAATCCCAGCCAGGGGCTCCTTCCAGAATGCGTTCTCGGGTGTGTGGTAGGGAAAAATGACCGCAATCCTCATGGGACGTTTCGAGGCCAGGCTCCTTGCCAGGATATCAGGTTCGTAGTGCATCTCATTCAGTATGTTAAGGACCCTTTCCCTGGTTTCGCGTGAAACCTCTCCTCTTTCATGGATCACCCTGTCAACAGTCCCGGTCGAAACCCCTGCACGATTTGCTATATCTTTTATCCTGATTCTCAAAGTATTGCTTGGTATCTCCCGGACTGGTGCCCTGCTATACCCGGAAATTTTTAATAGCTTCGTAGGGCAAATGTAAAAAATTAATTGTAATTTCGTGTGCGCACACGGAAATATTTTTATACTTCAATAAATCATGAAAATAGCAAAGTATTCCTTTGGAATCGGTGACCGTTTCGGCCACCAGGGAAAAGCACAGTTAAACGCATTGATGAGGGCTGAAATGGCCGGTATCGATGTTGTCCCGGTATGGAATAAATCACACCGCGAGCACGGGATCGTCGGTACCTCCCCCGCAGACGTCAGGGCAGAAGCGGACGCATCGGTGAAAGCTCTCGGCTGGAAAGGCGAATATTACGTCGATGCAGACCATATCAATATGTCCAACGTGGATCCCTACATCGCACATTCAGACTTCTTTACCCTTGACGTTGCCGATTACATCAACGAACCTGCCGACGCCGGCAGGCTGCAGGAATTCATCGGGCAGCATAAAAAATATATCGGAAAACTTCACATTCCCGGGATAGGTGAGGCTTATGACATCACGGAAAAACGGCTCGAGGAGATCGCCGGGAAATACCTTTTTGCGACCGGGCAAGCGGCGGCGCTGTACCGGCATATAGCCGGCATCAAGGGAGCAGAGAACATGATTCCGGAAGTATCGATGGACGAGGTGGAACAGCCACAGACCCCGGAAGAACTGTTTTTCATACTTGCCATGCTTGCACGGGAAGAACTTCCGCTGCAGACCATTGCTCCCAAGTTCACCGGAAGGTTCAATAAGGGAGTGGATTACGAGGGTGATGTAGACCAGTTCGCCAAAGAATTCGAGGAAGACCTGCTCGTCATTGATTTTGCCACCAGGGAATTCGGGCTTCCCGAAAACCTGAAGCTCAGTGTCCATTCAGGCTCCGATAAGTTCAGCATCTATCCTGTCATCGGTAAACTGATCAAAAAATACGACAAGGGCATCCATGTGAAAACCGCCGGCACCACCTGGCTCGAAGAGATCATCGGCCTTGCTGCAGCCGGGGGTGAGGGACTTGAAATTGCGAAGAAGGTGTACCGCAGGGCATTCGAAAAACAGGAGGCCCTATGCGCTCCCTATGCAGCAGTTATCGATATTGATCCTGACGGGCTCCCCTCTCCTGATGAGGTGGATACATGGGTCAGCGAAAAATATACAGGCACGCTCAGGCATATTCCGGGGCATCCCGAATATAATTCAAATTTCAGGCAGCTGATACACGTCGGGTACAAGGTGGCCGCCGAGCTGGGAGACACATACTACTCCGCACTCGTAAGGAACGCCGGTGTCGTGGCTCAGAATGTCGAGGAGAATATTTTTGACAGGCATCTTAAGCGGCTTTTCGACCTGTAGAAACATCTGTTCCATCATTTATTGGTAGATTTGAAAAATTGCCCTTCCGGGGAAGGATAATATTACAATTATGAAAAAATTCCTAGACGAGAATTTTCTGCTGGAAACCAGAACGGCGGAAACCCTGTACCATGAACATGCAAAAGATCTCCCCATCATCGATTACCATTGCCACCTGCCGCCTGATGAGATAGCGGGGGACAAACAATTCGACAACCTGACGCAAATCTGGCTGAAGGGAGACCATTACAAGTGGAGGGCCATGCGCGCCAATGGTGTCCCCGAGAAGTATATCACGGGATCCGCACCGGACGACGATAAATTCATGAAGTGGGCTGAAACGGTCCCCTTCACACTGAGGAACCCGCTGTATCACTGGACCCATATGGAACTTAAGCGCCCTTTCGGGATCGACAAGATCCTGAACGGGGAATCGGCCGCTGAAATATATGCAGAAGCAAATGCCATGCTGGGAACCCCGGAGTTCAGCACACGGAGCATCCTGAAAAAGATGAACGTGGAAGTCGTGTGTACGACCGATGACCCGGTTGATTCACTCGAGCACCATCAGAGACTCAGGAAGGATAATGCGGATCTCAAAATGATCCCGGCATGGAGGCCCGACAAGGCAATGGCCGTTGAGAACAGCCATAAGTTCAATCTGTATACTGACACCCTGGGAGAATCTGCCGGGATGGGTATCAGCACCTTCGTAGATATGCTCGAGGCTCTGAACAAAAGGCATGATTTCTTCCATGAGAACGGCTGCCGGCTTTCGGATCATGGCATTGAGACCATATACTCGGAAGAATATTCACAGGAGGATCTCGAGAAAATTTTTTCGAAGGTACGCTCAGGTAAAAAACTCACGATGGAAGAGGTACTGAAATTCAAATCCGGCATGCTGGTCATATTTGCCATGATGGACCACGACAAGGGCTGGACGCAGCAATTCCACATCGGGGCCATAAGGAATAATAATTCGCGCATGCTTAACCTTCTGGGACCGGATACCGGTTA
Organism: uncultured Bacteroides sp.; assembly: GCA_965603745.1. GTDB lineage: Bacteria > Bacteroidota > Bacteroidia > Bacteroidales > SM23-62 > SM23-62. The sequence continues at coordinate 6,300 of CBFDEE010000007.1, forward strand.
TGACTCCATCGGCGATTTCGAGGTCGCCCGGCCCATGTCGGCACTGTTCGACCATCTGGAATCAATGGAAAAACTTTGTAAGACCATAGTATACAACCTTAATCCGAGAGATAATGAGCTGATCGCCACCATGCTGTATAATTTCAATGATGGCAGCGTCCCGGGCAAGATGCAATTCGGTTCCGGGTGGTGGTTCCTCGACCAGAAAGACGGCATGGAAAAGCAGATGAATGCGCTTTCTACACTGGGACTGCTTAGTAAGTTCGTGGGAATGCTGACAGACTCCAGGAGTTTCCTCTCCTTCCCGAGGCATGAATATTTCCGCCGGATCCTGTGCAACCTGCTGGGGAACGATGTCGAAAATGGACTGATTCCGGCCGACATGGAGCTGCTGGGCAAGATGGTGGAGGATATCAGCTATTACAACGCCCGCAGTTATTTCGGATTTTACGGTTAATACCTGTCCCCGGCAGATACTTTTACCCGTTCTGAAGATTTGTCCCGGAACCCTGCCCTGGTGTTCTGGATAACCTGCTGGTTCAATGTATAAGTAAGGCTGGGGGAATCCCGCCTCACATCAGGAGTATCCCGTTTTTCCTGCAGCTCCCGATCATCTCATCCGGCCAGATGCTTGCCTGCACCTCGCCGATATGTGCCTTCCGGAGAAAATACATGCAGAGCCTTGATTGCCCTATTCCCCCGCCTATGGATTCCGGGAATTCATCGCTGAGCAAACGCCGGTGGAACAACAGTTCCTTCCGCTCGTTCTTACCCTGCATATCCAGCTGGCGAAGCAGGGCAGTCTTATCCACCCGTATCCCCATCGAGGAAATTTCAAAAGAATCCTCCAGTAAGGGATTCCAGATAATAATATCCCCGTTTAATCCTTTTTTCCCCTTTTCCGTGCTGGTGGACCAGTCATCGTAATCCGGGGCACGGCCGTCATGAGGTATTCCCGAGGCAAGCGGATGCCCTATTCCGATGATGAAAACCGCCCCGTGTTCACGTGCCGCCTTTCTTTCCCTCTCCCTGAAATTCATACCCGGATATCTCTCCTCCAGTTCCTCGGAGTGAATAAAATGGATATCGTCAGGAAGCAGGGGCACGATCTCCGGGTGGTTTTCATAGACGATGAACTCTGTCCGCTTCAATACAGCGTAGATCTGCCTTACTATTTTTTTCAGGGTATCCAGGTTCCTATCCTCATGCTGGATGATCTTTTCCCAATCCCACTGGTCCACATAGATCGAGTGAATATTGGTAAGTTCCTCATCGGGCCGGAGGGCATTCATGTCTGTATAGATCCCGTAGCCGTTCACAATGCCGTAATCCGCCAGCATCATGCGCTTCCACTTGGCGAGGGAGTGGACCACCTCGGCTGTGGCTTCGTCCATATCCTTGATCCTGAACGATACCGGGCGCTCGATACCATTCAGGTCATCATTGATGCCCGTTCCCCTCAGAACAAAAAGCGGGGCGGTTACCCTCCTGAGTTTGAGTTCGGAAGCAAGGTTCGATTCGAAGAAATCCTTGATCAGTTTAATGGCTTTCTCCGACTCCTTAAGGTTCAGGATGCTTCGGTAATCCTTTGGAATGTATAGTTTCATAACAGAATATTAAATAAATCAATCCCTAACGGATACAGTGTAAAAATAAGCAATTTGTAATTAAAAACTTCTGTTTTCTTACAATTATTAACTTATATTCTATTTAATATTCCGATTCGTTATTAAATTGTACCAGGATTTTCAGGTAATTTGCCGGATCTTTCTCCAGGAGTTCAAAAGCCTCCTGTATCCTTTCGGCGGGAAAGATTTCCGAAACCAGCAATTCCGGGCGAAGAAGGTTTTTCTCAAGATTTTCAAGCACCTGCGGATATTCCCCGTGGCTGACCCTTGAGGCAATGATGGTGGCTTCTTTCCAGATCAGCTCCTTGAATACGACCGGTACAGGCTCATCGGCCAGTCCCAGCACACAGACCTTTCCCCCTCCGCGGATACTCCGGATGGCGCCTATCACAGGCAGGACAGTCCGGTCAGGGTGCAGTGGATGGCCAACCGCTTCAAAGGCAATCTCGCATCCCTTGTCCCCGGTCAGGCGAAGTATCTCCTCCACGGGATCAGAACGCAGGGCATTGATGGCAATTACATTATCATAGGCATTCGCAGGGATTTCCAGGCGCTTATCAATGATATCCACGATAAAGATCTTTTCCTGCGTAATTGTCCGGGCTGCCTGCAGGATCACCTGCCCCACCCTGCCGGCTCCCCATATCACCAGGCTGTCACCGGGCTCAACACCGGCCCGCCTGCAGGCATGAAAACCGATCCCGTACAGCTCTGTCAGGGCAAGGTGTTCCATCGGGATGCCCTCATGTGCCTTGTACAGCATGCCTTCGTCCACATTGATAAACTGGCAGAATCCCCCGTCCATATCTATACCCAGGAGCTTCAGGCTGGTGCATGCCGGGAAATGGCCTTTTTTGCAGGCGGGACATTCACCGCACCAGATGATGGGATCGATAACGACTTTATTTCCTTCCGCAAAAGAAACGGCATCCGGCCCGGTGCTGACAACGGTGCCACACATCTCATGCCCGGGAATAAAGGGTACGGGTGTCCTTGGATGAAAATCACCACTAAAGATATGCATATCCGTCCCGCAAATGCTGGCAAAGGATATTTCAACCTGTACCTGCCTGCCTTGGGGACCGGGTATCTCCCTGTTCTCCAATGAGAATTTTCCATATTCTTTCAGAACGGCTGCTTTCATGGCTGCTGGTTTAATTGCTTCCTTTCTTTCTACAAGAAATCTTCCCTGAGCGGGCTGAAACTGTCCACCAGCCTCACCTTTTCCGTCAGCAGGCGGATGGTGTGTTTTCTGCCCGGGTGGACCGCGAACATATCTCCCGTCTTCAGGTGCTGGTCCGGCTCGCCCTCACAAAGGAACATTATCTCTCCCTCCGCGACATAGGACGTCTGTTCATGCGGATGGGAATGCGGCGGTTCCGGTTCGTCCCACGGGCCATCGGCAAAATCGATCAGTACGGTCATCAGTGTATTCGTATGGATGATCTTCCGCATCAGTCCCTCGCGAACCTTCTCATAGGCTGTGTCCTTAAATTTCAGTACAGGCATCGTATTTAATTTTTATTCTCCGGAATGCCCTTATTCCTCGTTTGAGGGCTTCCCGATGGTAGCCAGGATGCCCCCGTCGACATAAAGCACATGCCCGTTTACAAAATCGGAAGCTTTCGAGGCCAGGAAAATGGCCGCTCCCTGGAGTTCTTCCGGCTGTCCCCAGCGGCCGGCCGGTGTGCGGTTGATAATGAATTCATTAAAGGGGTGTCCTCCCACACGGATAGGGGCGGTCTGGTCCGTGGCATAATATCCCGGACCGATTCCATTCGCCTGGATATTGTGTTTTGCAAGTTCGGTGGCCAGGTTCCGTGTCAGCATTTTCAGTCCCCCTTTAGCTGCCGCATATCCGCTGACCGTATTGCGTCCCAGTTCGCTCATCATGGAACACATATTGATGATTTTGCCGCCTTTGCCTCGTTTTACCATGCTCTCCGCAACATACCTTGACATGATGAAGGGCCCGTTGAGATCCACATCAATCACATCCGTAAAATCCTTTGCCTCCATTTCGAGCAGCGGTATCCGCTTGATGATCCCGGCATTGTTCACCAGGATATCGATGGGAGCAACTTCCTTTTCGATTTTTGCCACGAATTCCTTCACGGCCGTTTCATCGCATACATTAAAATTATATGTGGCCACTTCAATTCCATCTGCAGCGTATTCTTTAACCGCCTTTTCCAGTTTTTCCGGAAAGATATCGTTGATAACAATCCGCGCCCCGGCCCCTGCGAGCCCTTTCGCAATGGCCATACCGAGGCCATGTGTTGCTCCGGTGACCAGCGCGGTCTTTCCGCTCAGATCAAATAGTTCCTGAATCATGATTTTCTGTTTTATTGGTTTAACAATTCCTTAAGGTAATCCGGTCCGTGCCTTATTTCAGTCCGGTGGGCTGCACTACATCCATGTCCCCGTAATCCAGGTTTTCCCCGGCCATCCCCCATATAAAAATATAGTTGGATGTACCGGCGGCGCTGTGAATGGACCAGGAGGGTGAAAATACTGCCTGCTCATTATGCATCCAGATATGGCGTGTTTCGTCGGGTTTTCCCATAAAATGGCAGACGGCCTGGTTATCGGGAACCTCGAAGTAGAAGTAGGCTTCCATCCGGCGGTTATGTGTATGTACAGGCATGGTGTTCCATACGGATCCTGGCTGGAGCTCGGTCATTCCCATCTGCAACTGGCATGTCTCCACGATGCTGTTAACCAGGAGTTTGTTGATCCTGCGTGCATTTGAAGACTCAAGTGCTCCGAGATCTACGATCTCAGCATCGGCAAGGGTAACCAGCTTGGTCGGGAATTTCTGATGGGCGGGAGCTGAATTGATATAGAATTTCGCAGGATTATTCTTATCCGCGGATTCAAAGCTCACCTCCCTGTTTCCCTGTCCCAGGTAAAGGGCTTCCTTATAATCCAGTTCATAGGTTTCCCCGTCTGCAGTGATCATTCCCTTCCCGCCAACGTTGATCGTTCCGAGTTCCCGGCGGGCCAGGAATGTATCGGATTTAAGGGACATGAAGCTCTCCAGCTCAAGTTTCTTTCCGGCCGGCATCGCTCCTCCGACGATGTAACGGTCATACAGGGAATACTCCACGATGATCTCATTGAGACTGAATACCTCGCTTACCAGGAATTCGTCCCTGATTTTCTCTGTTCCGTAGGATTCAAAATCCTCCGGGTGAACGGCAAATCTTTCATTAAATCTCATAATTTCCAGTTTTTAATGTTGAATTTCGTATGATTAATTCCGGTTTGATGACAATCTCCCTGGCGGCGTTTTCCCGCTCTGAATCGATCCCTTCAAACAGCAGTTTTGTAGCCGAGCGGCCTATCTCCGTGCTCTGCTGTTCAATGGTGGTAATTTCAAGCAATTCGGTAAAGGGCTCGTTGGCAAAGCCTGCAACCCCGACTTCTGCGGGTACTCTTATTTTATGCTCCCTAAGGCTGAGCAGGGCTCCGAGGGCTGAATAATCACTCGCGGCAAATATTGCATCGAATGGAAGACCATCCCTGATCATGCGGTCGGTTTGTTCCCTGCCCTTTTCCTTGGTGATCACATTTCTGATGACCTTCCCGCCGTCGGGTTCCATGCCATGGTCCTTAAGGGCCCTCAGGAAGCCGGCTTCCCTCTCGCGGTAGATGTTGATATTAGCCGGGCCTGAAAAATGCATGATCTTCCTGTATCCCTGCCTGATCAGGTGTTCCGTCAGGTTCATCGCTGCATGGTAATTATCGTTCAGCACCTTGTTGGCAGGCAGGCCCGTGAATACACGGTCAAACATGACCAGGGGGATCTTCCTCCTGATTATTTCCCTGAAAGGCTCCTCCTGTTCCGATTCCCGGGAGATAGACATTATGATACCTGCCACACGGTGACCGATAAGGGTCCTGATATTCTCTGCCTCATGCGCCTTATCTTCATGCGACTGGCAGATGATAACACTGTAATCCCTTTCCCGTGCAACGGTCTCCACCCCGTAAATAACATTTGAAAAGAACACCCTGTTTATCCTCGGCACGATGAGACCGATGGTACTGCTGTTGCCCTGTCTCAGCTGGCGGGCGAACAAATTGGGTTCATATCCCATTTCCCGGGCCTTGGCCAGCACCTGCTTCCGCTTCTCCTGTCCGATCCCGGGTGCATTGGTCAGGGCCCTGGACACGGTGGAATACGTGGTATCCAGTTCCCTGGCAATGTCCTTTATGGTTACCTTTTTTTCCACGGTCAATTTCAAACAAATATACGAATAAACGCAAACGTTTGCTTAATAATTTTGAATTCTGTATTTTGCCAACCTTTCCGGAAAAAATACCGGGCATATTTCAGGATTTGATTAATTTCGGGACTGAAATTGCAAACTCCAAAACCTGAACAGGATGACAAAAAATGAAATTCTGGAGAAAATAAGGGACATCCGCGCAGTACCCCTCTTTTACCATGATGACGCAGGCATCTCTCTGAAGGTTATGCAGGCGGTTTTTAACGGAGGGATCGATATTCTTGAATTCACAAACCGCGGGGGACGGGCACTGGAAGTTTTCCGGGAACTGCTTTCATACAAATACCAGCATCACCCGGAAGCGGCCCTCGGAATCGGCAGCATAGTGGACGCCGGAACGGCCGAAAAATTCATCCATGCGGGTGCCGATTTTGTCGTATCTCCCCTGTTGAAGAAGGAGGTCCTGGATATCTGCCGGGAAAAGGACATCCTCCATATCCCGGGATGCTCTACACTCACCGAGATCCACCAGGCAGAAACCTGGGGTGCGGAAATGGTAAAGGTTTTCCCGGCAGCACAACTCGGGGGACCTGCATATATTAAAGCCATCAAGGGGCCCTGTCCCTGGCTTTCCATTATCGTTACGGGCGGGGTGAAAGCAACACCGGAAGATCTGAAAGCATGGCATGATGCCGGTGTGGAGGGATTCGGACTGGGTTCGGACCTTATCTCAAAAGATCTTGTTAAAAGCGGTGAATTTTCTGCTCTGACCGAAAAAGCGAGGGAGCTGGCAGGATTTATCAGGGGATTAAAATCCTGATACCTGCTCAGGGAACAGCAATGTAAAATAATTAAGGATAACATCTTCATCATACAATCGAAAAAAACTATCTTTAAAGCGAACTGATTAATTAAACCAATCATCACATGACTCAGAGCAAATTTTTTCAGGCAAATGAGAAAATAGGAAAGTACAGGTGGACCATCTGTGCACTAGTATTTTTCGCAACTACGGTTAACTACCTTGACCGGCAGGTAATATCGATCCTGAAACCTGTACTGGAATCGGACCTTGGCATCGGTGAAGTTGAATACGGAGCCATTGTGTCCGCATTCCAATTGTCTTACGCGATCGGGATGCTACTGATGGGAAGGTTCATTGACTGGATAGGCACCAAACTAGGGTATGCCTTTGCCTTCGTTGGATGGAGCCTTGCAGCTGTCGGGCATGCCCTTGCCAGGGGACCTGTCGGATTTGGTGTTGCGCGTGCATTTTTAGGCGTAACGGAAGCAGGGAACTTTCCCGCAGCCATTAAAACCATCGCGGAATGGTTCCCGAAAAAGGAAAGAGCGTTTGCGACCGGGATATTCAATTCAGGCACCAATGTAGGCGCCATCCTTGCCCCGATCCTGGTCCCCCTTATCTATGTCAGTTGGGGATGGCAGATGGCCTTCATATCCGTCGGGATCATCGGGATGATCTGGCTGATATTCTGGTTCATCTTCTATGAGGTACCCGAAAAACAAAAAAGAGTCAACCAGGCAGAACTGGATTATATCAGGAGCGACAAGGAGGAGGAGACCAAAGAAAGGATACCCTGGCTGAAGCTCCTGAAATACAGGCAGACATGGGCTTTTTTCGTCGGCAAATTCCTAACCGATCCAATCTGGTGGTTTTACCTTTTCTGGATACCCGGGTGGCTTGCAGATGTGCGGGGATTGAATATCAAAGAGTTTGGCCTGCCGCTGGTGGTTATCTATACGGCCACCACGGTCGGAAGTATATTCGGAGGATGGCTGTCCGGGTTCCTCATTAAGAAGGGTTGGGCGGTTTACAGGGCAAGGACCGGTTCCATGCTTTTATTCGCCCTCCTGGTAATACCCATAATATTCGCCCAGTCGGAAGGCATTAGTTTCTGGGGGGCCATCGCAATAATCAGTCTTGCTGCTTCCTCGCACCAGGCCTGGTCGGCAAATATATTTACAACAGTCTCGGATATGTTCCCGAAGAAAGCTGTGGCTTCTGTAACGGGAATCGGAGGATTTGCCGGTTCCATCGGCGGTATACTGGTGGCAATGCTGGCAGGGACCATACTGGAGATCACCAAAGCTGCTGGTCATGTTGAGACAGGTTACACTACCCTGTTCCTGATCTCGGGCCTGGCGTATATCGTTGCCTGGGTACTGTTCAACCTGATCGCTCCTAAAATGAAGAAGGTGGAACTTTAATCGCTGACTGAAAATCTCATATAAAAGCCGGGCAATCAATCAATTGATTGCCCGGCTTTATTACTATACGGATGAGCTGTTACCGGAAAACCACAAAATTGCTTATTTTGTGCTGACATTTCTTAAATCTTATTATTGAATCCCCTGACACCCAATAGTAATCCCGGTGAAGAACCCGATAAGGGCATGAACGGAGCAAATCTGTTCGATGAGCACCAGCTTTTACATACCCTTATCGATAACATGCCTGATTTCATTTACATCAAGGACAGGTCCAGCAGGTTCATTCTTGCCAATAAACGGCTCGCCAATTCTCATGGACTGCAATCGGGTGAGCAGGTCGTTGGAAAATCGGATCATGATTATTACCCCAAAGAGCTCGCCGATAAGTATTACAGCAATGAACAGGAAATAATAAAAAGCGGGCAACCCATGATCGGCATCGAGGAGAAAACTCTGAACGAAGCAGGGGAAGAGATCTATCTCTCAACGACCAAGATCCCGTTCAAGGATAAAAAAGGCAGGATCATCGGTATTGTCGGTATAGGAAGGGACATTACGGACAGGGTGACAGCAGAGAAGGAGCTTTTCAACCATGCTGAAGAACTCCAGATGGTCAATGCCCTCATGGAAGAAAAACAGGAAGAAATACAGCAGCAGGCAGAAGAGCTTGCCGCACAGGCTGAAAACCTGCAAATGGCCAACCAGGAACTGGAGAAGCTGAGCGTTGCCGTGAGCGAAACGGATAACGTAGTACTGATCCTTGACGCGGAAGGTAATTTTGAATGGGTCAATAAAAGCTTTACCCGTGTATACGGACAGACACTGGATGAATATACCGGGAAATATGGCAGGAATATACTCAAGGGCAGCAAAAACCCGCATATTAAGGAAATCCTGGATAAATGCAGGAAATCCGGTAATACTGTGCGATACCAGTCGGAAGCGAAGGATAAGAACGGGAACATGATCTGGACGCAGTCTACCCTGACCCCGGTTTTTGACATAGGAAAACGGATCGTTCGGTTCGTAGCCATTGATACCGATATCACTGCCCTGAAAAAAGCCCAGGAGCTGATCAACAGGCAGAAGTCTGAACTCGAAGTCCGCGGCCGTCAACTGGAACAAGCGAATGCCACGAAAGACAAGTTCTTCTCGATCATCGCACATGACCTTAAAAATCCCTTTCATACCATACTCGGTTTCAGTGATCTGATGTCACGAAACTTTGATGAGATCACAGATGAAAAGAAAAAGGAATTCCTGGGACTTATCAATGAATCCTCACAACTGGCGCATGATCTACTGGAGAATCTCCTCAGCTGGTCCCGCGCACAAACAGACAGGATCAGGTTTAAACCCTCGAAAATGGAATTGCAATCAGCCGTGCTCGAAATCCAGCAATTCGCGAACAGTTCCCTTGAAAAAAAGAAAATCCTGTTTACAAACGATATACCTGCCGGCACATTTGCCTACGCAGACCCGGACATGATACTTACTGTCCTGAGGAACCTTGTGAGCAATGCAATTAAATTCTCACCGGAGAGCGGTAACATCAAAGTAAGTGCTGAACCGGGTGAAGAGAAAATCATCATAAGGGTGATTGATAATGGGGTCGGTATACCGGAAGAACAGCAAAAGAAGTTGTTCAGCTTCGGGGAATTCCAGACCACTACAGGCACGGACGGTGAACATGGTACCGGGCTGGGATTGCTGATATGCCACGAGTTCATAAAAAGGAACGACGGAACGCTGGCAGTTGAATCGGAAACCGGAGTGGGAAGCACTTTTTATTTCGATCTTCCAGCGTATAAGCCTGAAACATAATCCTGATGTACATGCTGCCGATATGCTCTTTGCCGTCTGATCAGGATTATATATTTTTAATCCCTTCCGGTACAGTAATCATTATAATTACACTGCAAAACTTACACTATGCTATTGCTCGGATATGACCTGGGAAGTTCATCGGTAAAGGCAAGCATACTGAATGCCGATTCGGGGACTACAATTACCTCGGCCTTTCAGCCCAGAATGGAAATGGAAATCAAAGCCCCGGAGAAAGGATGGGCGGAACAGGATCCGGAAACCTGGTGGGAGAACCTTATACTTGCCACACAGGATGTCCTAAGCCAGGCCCATGTGGAGACTGACCAGATCGCGGCCATCGGAATATCATACCAGATGCACGGTCTCGTAATAGTAGATAAGGAATATAAGGTCCTGCGGCCTTCCATAATCTGGTGTGACAGCCGGGCAGTGGAGATCGGTGACAGTGCCTTCGATGCCATCGGGAGGCAACGCTGCCTGGCCAGCCTGCTCAACTCCCCCGGGAACTTCACGGCATCAAAGCTGAAATGGGTGCAGGAGAACCAGCCGGAAATCTATGAAAAGATACATAAGATCATGTTGCCGGGGGACTATATTGCCCTGCGTATGACCGGTCTGGCCACTACAACGGTTTCAGGATTATCCGAAGGTATTTTCTGGGATTTTGAAAAAAATGAACTGGCTTCATTCCTGCTCGGGCATTACGGCATTGAAGAAAGCCTTCTCCCCGATGCTGTGCCCACCTTCTCCGAACAGGGAAGACTGGGCAGTAAAGCTGCCGGTGAACTGGGACTCAAACCGGGTATCCCGGTTACCTACCGGGCAGGGGACCAGCCCAATAACGCATTTTCACTCAATGTCCTCAATCCCGGAGAAATTGCGGCGACTGCCGGAACCTCCGGGGTGGTATATGGCGTGAGCGATGAGATACGCTCTGATCCGGAATCCCGGGTCAACTCATTTGCTCACGTAAATCATACCAAAGACAGTCCACGCCTGGGTGTTCTTCTCTGCATCAATGGTACGGGGATCCTCTA
>CBFDEE010000008.1:0-15984 GCA_965603745.1 uncultured Bacteroides sp.
CTCCGGTACCAGGGAAACCCGGGGATGGACGGGACGGGGCCGGCGGAGCCGGGTGCGGATGAACCGGAAGCGGCAGTGACGGGGCCGGCGGAGCCGGGTGCGGATTGTGCTGTGCCGGATGAACCGGGTGTAGCATCTATGGAAAACGGCCGGTCCAGTTTGTAGTGCCGGTAGAATGCTTCAAGCTCGTATGGAAGCACATCCGGGGTATGCCCGAAGCCCCGGAAGATTGCGGATTGCCTGCCATTGACAAAGGCTATGGCGGTCTCCCCGCGGAGAGCGAATATGTATGCCCTGTTGTGTGCCGTGATCCGGTATTCCCTGTGAACCGACACGGTCAGGAAAATAATTGCGGTGCCCATCAGCAGGAACAGCGACCTGGCGGTCCGCCGCTGCAGGTACAGGAGGATAAGTACCATACCGGCATAAAGGAGAATTACCTGCGAACCCAGCAGGGTCAGTCCCCCGGCACAGGCCCAGGGTATGCCTGCTACAGCCCCGGTAAACCATTCCAGTAAGGCGCTGAGGCTGTCGAGAAGGTATGCCGGGATCCCGCTGAGGATCCCGCTCAGCGATTCGGGTCCCCCTGCAAGAAAAAAGAACAATCCAGCATACAGGATCAGGGTTGCCAGGGGTATGACGACCAGGTTGGCCAGGAAGGAGGCCGTGGCGAACTGGTTGAAATAGTAGACGGACAGGGGGGCAGTGGACAGCTGGGCTGCGAGCGAGACGGACAGCATCTGGGATACCCTCCGTCCGAACCGGCCGGGCAGGGGAAAAAGGGCAAGGAACCTGCGGTAAAACAGGATGATCCCGGCAACGGCGGTGAAAGACAGCTGGAAGCCTGCCTCGAAAACGGCAGCCGGCCGGGCCACGATCATGATAAAGGCGGCCAGGGAAAGCACATGGATGGGGGTAGCTTTCCTCCCGCTCATTCCCGCCAGTCCATGAATGCAGCACATACACACGGCCCTGACCACAGAAGATGAGAGTCCCGTGAGAAAGGCATACATCCAGAGTCCTGCAAAAACAAGGATACCTGCCGGTATCCGGGCCGCCGGCCATGGTTTCAACCGTCTCAGCAGAAGGGCAGGCAGGAGGTACAGTATTCCCACATGCAGACCGCTTACCGCCAGTATATGCATGGTACCCGAGCGGATGAAGTTCTGTTTTATTTCAGGATCCATCTCCCCCCTGTAGCCCAGCAGCAGGGCGTGCAGGATAGCCCTCCGCCCTCTCCCGCTGATCACGGATTCAAGTTTATTGATCAGTCTGCGGCGGAGCCGGATGGAGCGGATCCTCAATCCATCATTGCCGGCCCGGCCGGCTGCCGACCAGGAACCATTTTCCAGGTAAACCTGGTACAGGATACCCCGGCCCCTCTGGTAGGCACCGTAATCAAACTGCCTGGGATTAAGGGTAGGCGGGTAAGGAGACAGCCTTGCCCGGGCTATTATCATTGTTCCGGGGAGGGGAACCCGGTCCGCCGGGTTTCCGGGGACTTGGTCCGTTGGGTTTCCGGGGATTTGGTTCGTTGGGTTTACGGGGACCCGGTCCGCCGGGTTTCCGGGGACTTGGTTCGTTGGGTTTCCGGGGACTTGGTTCGTTGGGTTTCCGGGGACTTGGTCCGCCGGGTTTAGGGGATTTTGTTCTTTCGGGGAACCGGCAAAGTAGACCGATGCCCTGCCCTTCAGCCCTGTCCACCGTCCCTCCTCAAGGTAATGGATCCTGTCGATAAGGGTACGCGTTCCGCTGCCCGACGGGAAGGTTTCATCACATATCCTTGCCGTGATGATCCTGCCAGGGACTGGCGGCACCAGGGGATCCCTTCCAAGTGCAATTCCCATGATAAGAAAGCATATATAGAGCGACGAACTCCCCACCCGCCGATACAGGAAGGATAGCCCCAGCAGAATGCCTGAACTCCCCACGCAGGACCAGAGAAGGAAGGTAGCATCACCCAGATTTCTTCCCAGGATAATTCCCCCTATAAGCGGGAACAGCAGCCTGAAAAAAGGGGATCTCCGGAGTTCCTCTACGGGCGTCATAAACGGATATCAGGTGCGTTTCTGCTTAATGCAAAAAAGCCTTCCATATCGGCATCATGTTTATTAAAAATGTCTATTTTTAGCAAACGGAAAAAACTACTGAAACCATGACGAAACTGAGTACAAGCTACATGGGACTGGAATTAAAGAATCCCATTATCGTAGGCTCCAACAATCTCGTAACAAATACAGACAATCTTAAAAAAATGGAGGAGGCAGGGGCTGCCGCCGTGGTGTTTAAATCACTGTTCGAGGAGCAGATCCAGCTGGAAGCAGCGCAGATGGACGATGATATGGACGAGTACGCCGAAAGGCATGCCGAAATGATCAGCCTCTTCCCAACCCTGGAACATGCAGGTCCGCGCGAGCACCTTCTGAATATCAAAAAGGCCAGGGAAACCCTCTCCATTCCACTGATCGCCAGTCTTAATGCCGTCTATAAGGAAACCTGGCTGGAATACGCCAAGCTGCTTGAAGATACCGGGGTGGACGGGCTTGAGCTTAATTTTTACTATATCCCGCGGAAGGCGGATGAGAGCGGTGCAGATATTGTCGAGGAACAGATCGGGATCCTGAAGCAGGTAAAAAGCAGCATATCCATCCCGGTAAGCGTGAAACTCAGTCCCTTTTATGCCAATCCCCTCAATGTGATCAGCAGGATGGACAAAACAGGTGTGGATGCCTTCGTTCTGTTCAACCGGCTCTTCCAGCCTGAAATCGATATTAATAATGAAAAGCACGTGGTTGATTTCCCGCTGAGCGAGAAATATGAGAACAAACTTCCGCTGCGATTTACGGGTTTGCTTTACGGCAATATCAAAGCCAGTATTGCCAGCACACGCGGGATCCAGGATGGAAGCGATGTGATAAAAATGATCCTGGCAGGTGCGGATGCCGTGCAGGTTGTGGGCACCCTGTACAAGAACAAGATCCCCCATATCAGCAAAATGATCAAGGATATAGAGGCCTGGATGGACGGGAAGGGATACAAGTCTCTCAAGGACTTCCGGGGCAAGCTCTCGAACAACGAGCTGAATGATCCTTTCATTTACAAGCGTGCACAGTACGTTGACCTCCTCCTGAAATCGGAAGGCCTGTTCAAGAAAAAAGGTCTGATGTAGGGATCCTGCCGCTGAAGGTTCAGTGCAAGGCTTTGGTCTGTTTCTTCGGATACCTGATACTGTAGGCGGCTTCGGTCTGGCCCTTTGATATCCCTTTGAGCTTTGTGTTCAGCAGTCTTTTCCGCAGGGGCGATATACGGTCGGTAAACAGGATGCCGTTCACATGATCCATCTCATGCTGGATCACCCTTGCCTTAAGGCCGTCGAAACGCTCCTCGTGGGTGTTGAAGTTCTCATCCTGGTATCTCAGCAGGATCTCCGGTTTGCGTTTCACATCCTCCCGGATCCCGGGAATGCTGAGACAGCCCTCGTTGAATTCCCATTCTTCCCCGCTTTCTTCGATGGTATGGGGATTGATGAGTATCTTTTTAAATTCCCTGAGTTCGTTTTCTTCCTCGTCATCCCCGGCCCTTGAACCGTCGATCACAATGAGCCGGATGGATAGGCCGATCTGGGGAGCGGCCAGTCCGAGTCCCTCGGCCTGGAACATGGTTTCGTACATATCCTGTATGAGCTGTTCGAGTCCCTCGTAATCCGGGTCAATATCCTTCGCCACCTTCCTGAGAACGGGCATTCCATATACATGTATCGGGTAAACCATAACTAATTCTTATTTGCATCAAGGTAAGACTGCAGGATCAGTGAAGCGCTTACCTTGTCGGTAAGGCTCTTGTCCCTCCTTGACATCCTGGGAACCCCGGCTTCAATGAGCGAGCGTTCTGCCATCCTGGAAGTGAACCGTTCATCGTAAAGTTCCACCGGGATTGCGGGGAAGGCATCCCGGAACCATTTCACGAAGGGATTAATATACCTGACCGCCTCCGAGGGTTCATTCCTGAGCGTCTTCGGATAACCCACCACCAGGCCTTCTACCTCCTCGGCAGCCAGATAGGTTTTCAGATAATCCCTGATCTGATGCGTGGGAACAGTTTCAAGTCCCCCGGCAATGATCTTCAGCGGATCCGTAACTGCGATTCCTACCCTCTTCCTTCCGTAGTCCAGGCAAAGCAGCCTTCCCATCCTGTTAATTTAAACTCCGTTATAATACTGCAAATTTACTAAACATTTTGAAGAGAAGCTCAAGCGGTGCTACATAACTTTGTGATGTCAGGCACCTTCTTGAGCTTCTCTTCAAAATAAAACGCAGGGATACCCGTCCCTGCGCCTTAAGTTATTATCTGGTTTTATGGCTTATTCTCCTGAGAAATCCATCGAGGCCATCCGCTTGTAGCTGTCATACCTCCATTTGGCATTCTTTTCGGCAGCCTTGAAAAGTACCACGGCTTCTTCGGGGAATGATTTCTTCAGGGAGGTGTATCTTACCTCGGAGTTCAGGAAGCCCTGGAAAAGTGACCAGTCCGGTTCCTTGGAGTCGAGGAGGAACGGATTCTTTCCTTCGTCTTCAAGTGCCGGATTGTAACGGTACAGATGCCAGTAACCTGCCTTGACCGCATTGTCCTGCTGCTCCTGGGCCTTGTTCATGCCCGCGCGGAGCCCGTGATTAATACACGGGGAGTATGCAATTACGATCGAGGGACCAGGAAATGCCTCTGCTTCCTTGATGGCTCGGAAAAGCTGTGACTGGCTGGCACCCATCGCCACCTGGGCAACGTATACATAACCATAGCTGAGCACCATCATTCCAAGGTCCTTTTTCCGGATCTTCTTACCGGAGGCCGCAAACTTGGCTACGGCTCCCACCGGGGTGGACTTCGATGATTGTCCCCCTGTATTTGAATAAACCTCCGTATCGAGTACAAGCATATTCACATCTTCACCGGCGGCAAGCACATGGTCGAGTCCCCCGTAACCAATATCATAGGCCCATCCGTCGCCTCCGAATACCCAAACCGATTTCTTGATCAGGTACTGCTCGAGATCGAGGATCTCCTTTGCAACAGGATCCTTCTCCTTCCTGCATGCAGCAACAACCTTTGCCGATGCGGCTTTTGAAGCTTCGGCATCGTTCATGTTACCGATCCATTCAATGAATGCTTCTTTCGTTCCGGCTGCAATACCATTCTGCATGGCAGCTTTCATGCGCAATGCAATACGCTCGCGCAGCTTACCCACACCCAGGGCCATTCCAAACCCGTATTCGGCATTGTCCTCGAACAATGAATTTGCCCAGGCCGGACCCTTGCCTTCTGCATTGACCCGGTACGGTGTCGAAGGTGCGGAGCCGCCATAGATGGATGAGCAGCCCGTAGCGTTAGCCACCATCATGCGGTCGCCGAACAGCTGGGTAATCAGCTTTACATAAGGTGTCTCACCACAGCCGGCGCAGGCTCCCGAGAATTCAAACAGGGGTTGTGCGAACTGGCTGTTCTTGACCGTCTTATACTTGTCAACAACGGTATCCTTATAGGTAACATTCTTCTCGAGATAGTCCCAGTTTTCGGCTTCCTTCATCTGAGTGCCGAGCGGCTTCAGGACGAGGGCTTTTTCTTTCGCGGGACAAACATCCACGCAGTTGCCGCAGCCTGTACAATCCAGCGCAGACAGCTGTATCCTGTATTCATAGCCTTCGAAACCCTTGCCTTTCATAGGCTGGGTCAGAATGCCTTCAGGCTTTTTCTTGAGATCTGCCGCATCAAAGAGGAATGGCCTGATGGCGGCATGGGGGCACACATAGGAGCACTGGTTGCACTGGATACAGTTTTCAGGCTGCCATTCCGGTACGTTGACCGCAATACCCCTCTTTTCATATTCTGTTGTTCCCGGGGGAAATGATCCGTCTTCCCTGTCAAGGAATGCACTGACCGGCAGGTCGTCCCCTTTGAGATGGTTGATCGGATAGGCTACATTCTTCACGAAATCAGGCATGCCGGTAAGCTCTGCCTTTACCTCGTCGGGCAGCTTGGCCCAGCCCTTATCCACCTTAATCTCATGAACCTCACCTCCGCGGTCTACCGCTGCAAAGTTCATATTCACAATGTCCTCACCCTTGCGGCCGTAACTCTTGACAATAAACTTGCGCATCTCTTCGACGGCCTGCTTGTAAGGTATCACTTCGGATATCTTGAAGAAGGCGGACTGCATAATGGTGTTGGTACGGCCACCCAGGCCGATCTCGGCTGCGATCTTGGTGGCATTGATGGCATAAAACTTAATATCGTTCTCAGCCAGGTATTTTTTCATGCTGTTGGGCAGGCGTTTCACGGTCTCCTCATTATCCCATATGGTATTCAGCAGGAAAGTCCCGCCTTTTTTCAGTCCCTTGAGCATATCGTATTTATCCAGGTAGGATGGTACATGGCAGGCCACGAAGTCAGGTGTCACTACCAGGTAGGTCGAGCGTATGGTCTTATCTCCGAAACGCAGGTGCGAGGTCGTTATCCCTCCCGATTTCTTCGAGTCGTATGCGAAGTAAGCCTGGCAATACTTATCGGTCGATTCACCGATAATCTTGATACTGTTCTTGTTGGCGCCTACCGTTCCGTCCGCACCAATGCCGTAGAATTTTGCCTCATAGGTTCCTTTCGGTACCGAGCTCACCTCCGGAAGAAGCGGAAGCGACAGGTTTGTCACATCGTCGACGATGCCCACCGTAAAGCGGTTCTTCGGTTCTGCGGCTGCCAGGTTATCATAAACAGAGATCATCATGGCCGGTGTGGTATCCTTTGAACTGAGACCGTACCTTCCGCCGATGATCATGGGTGCGTTTGCATCCCCGTAGAACAGGTCGCGCACATCCAGGTAGAGCGGTTCACCGTTTGCTCCCGGTTCCTTGGTGCGGTCGAGTATCGCGATCCTTCTGACGGATTTCGGAAGTGCATTAAAGAAATACTTTGCACTGAACGGGCGGTAAAGGTGAACGGTCATAATACCAATCTTCCTTCCCTGGGCATTCAGGTAGTCAACCGTTTCTTTCAGGGTTTCTGTAATCGAACCCATGGCCATTACGATCTGCTCGGCTTCCGGGTCACCATGATAGGTGAAGGGGTGGTATTCCCGGCCGGTCAGTTTCGTGATTTCCTTCATATAGTCTTCCACGATATCGGGTACGGCATCCCAGAAACGGTTTGCGGACTCCCTTGCCTGGAAGTATATATCAGGATTCTGTGCCGTACCCCTCGTTACCGGGTGCTCAGGATTGAGGGCATTGTCCCGGAAAGCCTTGAGTGCATCCCAGTCCAGCAGTTTGGCCATCTCCTCAGTGGTGGGTGCTTCGACTTTCTGCATTTCGTGAGATGTGCGGAACCCGTCGAAGAAGTGAAGGAAGGGGATGCGGGACTTGATGGCTGCAAGGTGGGCAAGGCCGCCGATATCCATGATCTCCTGTACGGATCCCGTAGCCAGTATGGCGAAACCGGTATGCCTTGTGCTCATCACATCGGAGTGGTCACCGAAAATGGAAAGCGCCTGTGCGGCAAGGCTTCTTGCAGATACGTGGAACACACCGGGAAGAAGCTCCCCTGAGATCTTATACATGTTGGGGATCATCAGCAACAATCCCTGGGAAGCAGTAAAGGTTGATGTGAGTGCACCGGCCTGAAGGGATCCGTGAACGGCACCGGAAGCTCCTCCCTCAGATTGCATCTCGACGACCTGCACGGTCTCCCCGAAAATATTCTTCAAACCGAATGCAGCCCACTCATCAACATTTTCCGCCATGTTCGAAGAAGGGGTGATCGGATAGATCGCCGCCACCTCGCTGAACATGTAAGCTACATGTGATGCTGCATGGTTCCCGTCGCAGGTGATAAAGTTTTTCTTACTAGGCATTTTGATTGGTTTAAGTATTTAATTAACAATATTTTATAAGATTTTATAAGAAGAATACAAAATTAGCACAATTGGCGAATAAAAAACATGAAAAAAGTTAGGTTTTCAATAATTCATACAGAATAAAAATAAAAAAACCGGGACCCTGCGATCCCGGTTTCCATATGCACATCCGGCCCCATGCATTTATTCGGCATTCATGGAGACCAGGAATTCTTCGTTTGATTCCGTTTTGGCAAGGCGGCTGATCAGGAATTCCATGGCCTCGATCGAGTTCATGTCCGAGAGGTAGTTCCTCAGTATCCAGAGTTTGTTCAGCATCCCCTTGTCCAGCAGCAGGTCTTCCCTCCTTGTGCTCGAGGGATTCAGGTCCACCGACGGATAGATCCGCTTGTTGGAAAGCTTGCGGTCAAGCTGCAGTTCCATGTTGCCGGTTCCCTTGAATTCCTCGAAGATCACATCGTCCATTTTCGATCCGGTTTCGGTCAGTGCCGTTGCCAGTATGGTAAGTGAACCCCCGTTCTCGATATTCCGGGCTGCCCCGAAGAAGCGTTTCGGCTTCTGAAGTGCGTTCGAATCAACACCGCCGGAAAGCACCTTGCCGGAAGCGGGCGCCACGGTATTGTATGCCCTGGCAAGGCGGGTGATGGAATCGAGCAGGATCACTACATCGTGTCCGCATTCCACCAGGCGCTTGGCCTTCTCGATGACGATATTGGAAACCCTGACATGCCGCTCTGCCGGTTCATCGAAGGTCGAGGCAATGACCTCTCCCTTGACGTTCCGTTCCATATCGGTTACCTCCTCGGGCCGTTCATCGATCAGAAGGATGATCAGGTAGGCCTCCGGGTGGCTTTCGGCTATGGCATTGGCAATCTCCTGCAGCAGGATGGTCTTTCCCGTCTTCGGCTGGGCGACTATCAGTCCCCTCTGCCCCTTCCCGATAGGCGCGAACATATCCACGACCCGGCAGGAAATACTTGCACGGGTTCCCGGTTTTACCAGGGTGAATTTTTCATTGGGGAAAAGAGGGGTCAGGTAATCGAACGGTACCCTGTCACGGATATAGTCCGGGCTCCTGCCGTTGATCTCCTCCACCTTTATCAGCGGAAAATATTTTTCGCCTTCCTTCGGGGGACGGATGGTCCCGGTGACGGTATCGCCGGTCTTCAGTCCGAAGAGTTTGATCTGGGACTGCGACACATAAATATCGTCGGGTGAATTCAGGTAATTGTAATCGGAAGAGCGGAGAAAACCGTATCCATCGGGCATGATCTCCAGTACTCCGGCTGCAGAGATAATTCCCTCAAACTCGTAAGTTTTGTCCTGGGGCTGGTGCTGATGCGGCTTCCTGTCGTGGCGCCGGTAATCCCGGTCCTGTCCGCCTTCACGGTTGTCCCTGTTATCCGGCTGCTCACCGGTATCCATTTGTTCTTTATGGTCCATGTGTTCTTTGTGGTCCTTGTGTTCTTTATGGTCCTTGTAGTCCTTTTTAGCGCTCTTCTGATAACGCTGCGGCCTTTTGTCCCTCTGCTGGTAATCCCGTTTTTCGGGGACTTTTTCTGCCGTTTTTTTATCTTCCGCCTCCCTGGCCGGCATTTCCGGAGCGGACTTTTCTGGCTGTCCTTCCTTGGCCGAAGCAGGTTTCCTGCCACGCCTGCGCGGTGACTGATCCTTGTCCTCGACCGGGGAGCGGTCCTTTTTTATTTCTTTTTGTTTTGCCGGGATTTCCGAAGCTACGATTGCCTGCTGATCGAGGATCTTGTAGATGATGTCCTGCTTCCGCAGGGCCTCAACCCTCTTGATCTTTAATTCTTTGGCAATTTCACGTAATTCGGATACAAGCTTCTTATTAAGCTCGAGAATATCATACATGATTGTAAGTTAAAATAATGAGAATTAATTACTTATGTGGATTATATCAGAATCTGAAAAAATTTGAATCGGGGTCAGATAACCAGTTGAAAAATGGGTATCGATGGAAATTCACTGCAATTATACGCAAATCCTTAGAATTCGCAAAAAATGGACAGGAATTTCTTTGGTTTTTTAAAGCGGGAACAGACCCGGCAGTTCTAATTTAGAATGAATTAAAACGAAATCGCGATCTCTCGCCTACAGCACTGTCTGATTGATTTTTGTATCGTGACTTCCCGTATGATTATTTAAATATTATGATATTTATCATGATTGCAGGTAGGAGGTATCCGAATTTTTAGTAAAATCAGGCTTGCTTAATGAAACTTTAAGTGGCGCTTTACGTATAACGGTCTTACCTAACACCCTCTCAGATGCGACAGCTCAAGATCATAAAGCAGGTCACCAACCGTGAAACACCTTCCCTGGACAAATACCTTCACGAAATCGGGAAAGTTGACCTCATTACTGCCGAAGAAGAGGTTGAGCTGGCGAGGAGTATCCGCAAAGGGGATGGTGAAGCGCTCGAAAAACTGATCAAGGCGAACCTGAGGTTCGTGGTTTCAGTGTCAAAGCAGTACCAGAACCAGGGACTCAGCCTTCCGGACCTTATCAACGAGGGGAACCTGGGACTGATAAAGGCCGCACAGCGTTTCGACGAGACCAGGGGATTCAAGTTCATCTCCTACGCGGTATGGTGGATCCGGCAGAGCATACTCCAGGCCCTGGCTGAACAGGCCAGGATCGTGCGGCTCCCCCTGAACAAGATCGGCTCCATCAACAAGATCAACAAGACCTTTGCCATACTCGAACAACAGCACGAACGCGAGCCCTCTGTCATGGAACTTGCCCAGGCCCTTGAACTCGCCCCCGAGGATGTCAAGGAAGCCATCCGCAGCTCCGGGAGGCATGTATCCATGGACGCCCCCCTTACCGAAGGGGAAGAAGGCAATATGTACGATGTCATGCTCAGCAAGGATGCACCGGCGCCGGACCGCGGGCTCCTGAACGAATCACTCAGAAAAGAGATAGAACGAGCCCTTTCAACCCTTACGCACAGGGAGGCCAGCATCATTAAACTGTATTTCGGGCTCAACGGGAAACATCCCCATACCCTCGAGGAGATCGGCGAACAATTCAACCTGACCCGCGAACGAGTCCGCCAGATCAAGGAAAAAGCCATCAAGCGCCTGAAGCACACCACCCGCAGCAAGATCCTGAAAACTTACCTGGGATAGACCATGCCACACCTGATCGCTCCTTCCATACTTACCGCGAACTTCCTCGACCTGGGAAAGGAAGTAGAAATGGTCAATAGAAGCGAAGCCGACTGGCTGCACTTCGATGTAATGGACGGTGTTTTCGTACCCAACCTTACCTTCGGCTTCCATATCATCAGGCAGGTACAGGAAATCAGCAGCAAACCCCTGGATGTGCACCTGATGATTGTGGACCCTGACCGGCACCTTGAGGCATTCCGGGAGGCAGGGGCGGATAAGCTTACCGTGCATTACGAAGCCTGCCTTCACCTCCACCGCACAGTCCAGCGAATCAAATCACTCGGAATGGACGCAGGAGTGGCCATCAATCCCCACACACCAGTATCTGTTCTGGAAGACATTCTCCCCGATCTCGACCTGGTCCTGAACATGACGGTCAACCCGGGCTACGGGGCTCAGAAATTTATCGGGAACTCCTTCAAAAAGATCAGGCAGCTTCGAAAGATGATCGATGATTCAGGATCTTCTGCACTGATCCAGATAGACGGGGGTGTCGGGCTGGACAATATCGGGGAGCTCAGGGATGCGGGGGTGGACTGCTTCGTCGTAGGCAACACCATCTTCTCGGCTGCTGATCCTGCCGCCACCATCAGCAAGCTTAAGAATATCTAAGTATCCGGGGGACCATATCCCGGCAATATGCCGGGGCAGGACCTCGCAGATTTATTCCACGCGTGTATAGATCTCCTTGAGATGGAAACCTTCCCATGATTCCGGTGTTCCCTCCGGGATCGGACCTTTCTGGATAAGGGTGTCACCCTTGATCTTTACGATAAACATAATGGTTTCACCAAGAGAGGCCTTGTCACTCATGATTTCGAGGTGTTCAGTAAGGGTATCCCCTTTCAGGCAGTAAGTCCCGCTTCCGCCAACAGTCTTCACTCCCTCCTCCTCAGAGATTGACAGGTTTACATACGCAAAATTCTCTTTCGTCCACATCTTGGTCTGCTGGTTCATTTCGTCGGCCTTCCACACCATGGTGGTATCCCCCCATGAGAATTCGGCGTACTGCATTTTCCAGACACCTTTAATGGGGTTGGTGCACTCCTTGGTTTCCTCGGTGGTGCATCCGGCAAGGATCAGTGAACAGAGAACTGTGAGAAACAACATTTTTCTCATAATTCAGGTTTTAAGGTTTAAAGGTTTTGGCCCAATCCACCCTAAAATACGATGAAACAATGAAATAGACAAGGGTTCCCTCCCTTAATCGCATACTCACCCACCGGGAAGGCCGCATCCTGCTGACCGGTGTCTGGTCACATTATATTTACGTGGTGATCTCAATCATCAGGATTCGCAGGCTGGGGAAAAAGGGGAAACAGGCAGAAGTGGTATGATTTTGGAAGTTATTAATTTAAAATTCACATATTTGTTAATCATTTTACTTAAAACTATTTTGAGGAAAAATTAATGAAAAAGATGCATAAGATCTCCATTGCAGTAAGCCTGCTGTTTGCCGCGGTTATCATGATCTCATTTACGGCGCTTGACGATCCGGCACCCTGGGAAGTCCCGGCAAAGTACAAGAGTATGGAAAATCCCGAAGAAGCCAATGCCGAGTCCATCAAGGTCGGCAGGATGGTTTACAATAAGAACTGTGCTTCCTGTCATGGAAAAATGGGACTTGGAGATGGGGTTAAGGCCAGGGGACTGGATACCTTCCCCGGTGATTTCTCCGGAGAAGCCTACCAGTCACAGACCGACGGCGAGCACTTCTACAAGACCAAATTCGACCGTGGCGAGATGCCCAAGTACGAAAACAAGATCGACGACGAGGACATCTGGCATATGGTCAATTTTATGAGGACATTCAAGAAGTAACCGACATTACATATATTTACTGTGCTGGAGTTCCCCTCAGGAACTCCAGTTTTTAGAACAGGTGAGTGCCTGAATGCCTTTAAATTAAAATATGGAATTAACTGCATTATTGAACAGGTATTCGATCATTGCAGTTTTGCTATCCCTTTCCATCAGTGTTTTAGCACAGAAAACTGTTGTCAGAGTAATCGATGATCATACCTCTGAGCCCTGCGTTTATTCAAATGTAGCTTTGTCCGGACTGGACAATACGTACATCAGTGGTGGTATAACAGATGAGAAAGGTGAAATCGAGTTCTACCTGGACAAAAAAGTCAGGATAAAAGTATCCTATATTGGATATGATGACTATATAGATACCCTGCTGCCCGGTGAAAATATCACCATTCGTTTGAAGACGGATTTCATACATGTGGATCCCGTAGTGGTCACCGGTCAATACCAGCCAAAGCCTGTCGATAAATCCATCTATAAAATAAATGTTTTGGATGCAAAAACGCTTCAGGAACGCGGGATTAACAATCTTGCCGAGGCATTGTCGAATGAAACAAGTATCCGTCTTACCGTTGATCCTTCATTGGGTACCTCCATTGAAATGCAGGGTATGGGTGGGGAAAACATTAAATACCTCATTGACGGGATACCGCTTGTAGGCCGTGTTGGAGGCGATATTGACCTGTCACAGTTAGACATGGACAATGTCGACCATATTGAAATAGTACAGGGGCCAATGTCTGTTCAATATGGTACAAATGCCATCGCGGGAGTGGTGAACATAATTACAAAGAAAAATAACTATTTCCGTAATTTGCTGAAAAGCAATGTCTACGCAGATAATAAGGGGACATATGATTTTGGGTTGTACGGATCTGTTATCCGGGGCAAGAATACAATTACATTATCAGGGAGTCGAAATTTATTCCAGGGTGTTGATCTCGACCTTAATGTTGACTCAGCCGATGCTGACGGGCACGACAGGTACATGGAATTCAAACCAAAACGGGTTTATAATGCTGATGCTGAATATGCTTATCGGAACAAGCACTTTGAGTTCAGGATTAAATCCCAATACATGAATTCCTTGTTAAAGAATTATTCAAACTACATAGAAAAAGTGGTTCTGGCTTATGATGCTGACTATCATACCACACGCTCCACCAACAGTCTGACTTTCAGCGGCACCATCCGGGAAAACCTGTCCTACAATGTTATCGGGGCCTATACTTATTTTGGCAGGGAGACGGATTTTATTACCTCCGATCTGTTCCTGCTGACAAAGGAAGTTACTAATACCTCCAGAACGGTCTTTAATAATATAATTACGCGTGGTAGTTTAACGTATACAAAACAGGGCAGGCCTTTCTCATTTATGGGCGGCTGGGAAATTAATTTTGATAACGGCCGCGGTGACAGAATTGAAGAGGGAGCTGAAATTGGAGATTATGCTTTATACATAAGCAGTCAGTACAATCCCGGTGAAAAAATCTCATTTCAACCCGGGATTCGTCTGATTTATAATACAATATACGGTTCCCCGCTGATACCTTCCTTAAATATGCAGTGGAATATTATTAAACCGCTGAACTTCAGAATATCCTATGCGAGGGGATTCAGGGCACCCTCCCTCAAGGAATTATACCTTGATTTCAAGGACAGTAACCATGACCTTTCAGGAAACAAGGATCTGAAAGCTGAAACTACCAATAGCTATAATACCTCCCTTGAATATACCAGGCAGTCAGAAATTTACAGGTTTAAGCTTGAACCGGGATTCTTTTTTAACGATGGAAAAGATGCCATTACCATGATTGTAACGGATGTTGAATCCAATACCGCTACCAATGTAAATTTAGGCGGAAGAAGAACTCTCGGGGGGGAGGTGAACACATCATTCCTGCATCATTCAGGATTCATGATCGGGGCGGGATTCAGCAGGATAGGTGAAACTTATGACAGTGAAGGCAATGGAGAATACCTGCCGATGGTCTTTTACGACAACATTGCGGTCAACACAAAATATCTCTCCCGGAAATATAATGCCACACTGACGGCCAACCTGAAATATTATGGTAAAACCCCTTTCCTGGCCCCAATTCCCGAAGATCAGGGCGGCGGATACTACAGGGTATTCTCTGACCCCTTCGCAGATGTTGAAATCACGTTTACGAAAAACTTGTGGAAAAACAGGGTCAACCTGGTGCTCGGAGGTAAAAATCTTTTAAATAATATAGATTTAATGTCTTCAGGATACAGGGATTATGGACAGCCTGATTACCAGCCCGCCTATTACAGGCCATTGAATTTCGGCAGGACCTATTTTATAAAGGTGTATTTTAAAATCAATAATTGATCTATGAAGACTCTTAGAAAGTGGTATGTCATTTTCCTTGCCCTGCCGGTCTTTACTTCATGTTTCAAGGAAATAGACCTGGAACCCATTCCCAGGACGATTGATGAGTCTTTTACGGTTGAGCATTCCATCAGGAGAATTCAGTCATTCTACAGGTTTTACGAAAACACGGTGATCGAAGTTGATACGGCATTACCTGCCAGCTGGGACCTCGCTTTTGAATCGGCCGGTACAGGAAATCGTGTATTGACCGGCTGGGCCAGTTCTTCAACCATAGTAAAGACAGGGATCAGCGATTTTAATGAAATAAACCAGGAAATGATTCTTGAGCTGATTGATCATTCGGGGGACTGGACCTTTGACGATCCTTCCTATATAAACACAATGGATTCTGTAAGCCTGGGGAATTGGGAAGATGGGGAGATCTATATTCAGAGCAGAGGTGTTGAAAGTGATAATTACTATGCCATTCAGTTTATATCAAGAACTGAGAGCACATACCAGTTTAAATACGCTTCTGCAAAATCCCTGGATATGATCAGGGAAGCGGTCATTGAGCGCAGCTCTGGTTTTAATTATGTGTATTTTTCGTATTCCGCCAATGATGGAGTAACGGTTGATCCTCCCCGGAGAGAATGGGATATTTTATGTTCACCCTATCTTGGCTGGTGGGAAACAGGTACTCCCGGGGAATATGCCCCTTATTCACAAAGCGGGAT